>JAIRLK010000016.1 GCA_031259515.1 Treponema sp.
AAAGATAAACTCGTATCCCTGGGTTTTGAGGAATTCGACGGGCCCCTGGTGGAAACTGAATTCTGGAATTCCGACGCCCTGTTCATGCCCCAGTTTCATGCCGCCCGGGACATCCACGACGTGTACCGCATTGCCGAGCCGGATCACGCCAAGGCCATTGAGGAACCCTGGTTATCTAGCGTCGCGGCGGCCCATGAGAACGGAGGGACTACCGGCAGCCGGGGCTGGAACTACGCGTTTGACCGGGACTTTACCCACCGGCTCATACTCCGCAGTCAAGGCACGGTGATGTCCGCTAAAACCCTGCCCCGGGCCGCTATTCCGGGCAAGCACTTCGGGATGCTTCGGGTGTTCCGGTATGATAAGGTGGACGCCACCCATCTGCCGGATTTTTACCAGACCGAAGGCATTATTTTAGGGGAGGACGTGAATCTGAAAACCCTGTTGGGGATGCTGGAGATGTTCGCGCTTGAGGTTGCGGGCGCCAAAGAAGTGAAATATGTTCCCGCCTACTTCCCCTTTACCGAGCCGTCGGTGGAGGTCCACATTAAGCACCCGGTCCTGGGCTGGTTCGAACTCGGCGGCTCCGGGATATTCCGCCCCGAAGTAACCGAATCCCTGGGAGTACAGGTACCCGTGGCGGCCTGGGGCATAGGCATAGATCGCATGGCCCTGATGGCCCTAGGACTCAACGACCTGCGGGAGTTGTTCAGCTATGACATCGAACATGTCCGGCTCAGACGCACCCGGGACACCTAAGAACTTGTGGGGCTTTGCCCCACAAGTTTCCTCACGATTTCTTCAGAAAATTTTTGTTTTTTTTGTTAAAAAGGGCCGAGATGCCAAGACTTGACACTACTTGATAAAGTAGTGTATGTTGCCTCCCCAGCCAATTCTTCGACTAAGGCGATTGCTTTCTTATTTTCCGATGCCATAATATAATCCCATATATTCTGGAGGGTGTTTTTTTCATCGCCCGTTAGGGGTAGCATAACAAGCTCGTCCAGGGTAACATCAATGACGGACGTATGCCCTGTTTCCAGGGCCTGTTTCAATTTAAAAAAATGCGCCTGATTCAGAGCCGTTCCGGATGCGGCAAGCCGGTTTTGAGGTTTCCCTCTCTCGTCCTCGTTTCCATCCGCATGGGTAAGGTTGGCCGTGTCCCGCGTGGCTTTAAGCCGTTTCTGGGCGGGTATCCATTTTTCCACGATCTCATTCAAGCGGGATATTTCTATGGGCTTGGAAAGGTAATCGTTAAAGCCCTTGGAAAGGAACATCTCCCTCATCCCGGAAATGGCGTTGGCGGTCAGGGCTATAATGGGGACCCGGCTGAAGTATTCCCCTTCCAGCGCGCGGATTTGCGCGGTAGCTTCTATGCCGTCCAGACCGGGCATCATGTGGTCCATGAAGATGATGTCGTAGTGGTTCTCTTTTGCCATAGCAACCGCGCTATGCCCGTTATCACAAATATCCACCTGCATACGGTACGGAATGAGCAGCCCCTGGACGACCTTGAGGTTAGTCATGATGTCGTCTACGATGAGGACCTTCGCCTGCGGGGCGGTAAAGCGGACAACGGTTTTTTTGACCTCGGGACTTACGGTTATGCCGTTCAGCATATTTGCTATCGGAACGACATAGGCGGGCATCATGAGAACCGGCATATCCTGAAAAGCGAATGTTTCCCCCATACCAGCCAGCAATACCAGGGTCGTCTTTCCATTAGTACGACGGATTAACAAAGCGGCTTCATTTATCAAGCTGGAGGAGACAAAGACAAAGGGATGACGGTCTCTTCCCAGTTCCGCGAAAAATTCCTCCGCACTGGCGGCCCTGGTAACATGTACCTCCAGGTTCCTCAGCGTGGCGGTGATGGATTGGGCGTAAAGGGGCCGCTCATCGTACAGGAGAACCCCCTTCCGCTCCGGATGTTCCACCCGGGCGAGCTTGGCGGTTCCGGAGCAGGTTTGGGGCAGAACTACGGTAAAAACAGAACCCTTCCCGTATTCACTGGAAACGGTAATGCCGCCGCTCATTTCCTGACACAGCCGCTTAGTTATCGCCAGGCCGAGACCGGTACCCTCAATCCCCTTGTTACGTTCCAAATCAAGCCGGGTAAAATCGCCGAAAAGTCCGGGGAGATCCTCCGCTTTTATCCCTATACCGCTGTCGGCGACTTCAAAATACAGGGTTACGTCCCGATCATCTTGAATCTTGTGCCAGACCGACAGCTTAATGAACCCCCTATGGGTATATTTTATCGCATTACTGAGCATGTTAAAGAGTATCTGACGTATCCTCACTTCATCCCCGGTCAGATCGTTGGGGATGCCGGCCTCGACATTAACGATAAAAATGATGGGTTTTTCGGCGAACCGTATACGGATAACACTGATCACGTTGTTGATCAGGGACGAAAAGCGATAATAGGCGGGAACAAGCTGAAAACTGCCGGATTCTATTTTGGACAGATCGAGTATATCGTTAATGATAGAAAGAAGATTTGAACCGGCCTGCCGTATGTTGATAAGGTATTCGGAAATGCCGGAATCCGGGGCGATGGAATCCCGAATGGCCAGCTCGCTCATACCGATAATAGCATTGAGGGGGGTACGAATTTCGTGGCTCATCTGAGCTAAAAAGGAGGATTTGGCCTTATTCGCCGCTTCGGCCTCTTCCTTGGCTTCCACCGCATCCGTCTCATCATTGAAAATGACGAGCGCACCTTTGCTGTCTCCCCGTTCATCCAGCATAGGCGTAATGAAAATCCGGTAATGCCGGTTCGTTCCCTGTTTTCCTATATCCAGGGTCCTCAACAGGACTACGGCATTCTGGTCCGCGACAACGGCCTCCAGACAGGTTTGCATATATTCAACCGTCCCCTGTTCCACCTTATTCGAAAATACTTCCTGAAAGGAGGATCCGTTGATGACATTGAAATCACGTATCTGCATCTGGCGCAGAAAAGATTCGGAACAATAGACCAGCCGCAGTTCATGATCCAAAAGGAGCATAAGTTCCTGAGTGTTTTCCAGCAATAAGTTAAAATATTTTTCCTGTTTGGCCTTTTCTTCGGACAGAACCGTCAGCATCCGTTCTTTTACGGCGATATATATCTTGTTGCGGTCCATAGCCGCCTTGATTACGGCATACCGGCGGTCAAGCGAACGGTTTTCCTCTTCAAGCCGCCGAATCTTTTCTTCCAGTTCGACTATCCGCGTCCTAAATTCAATTTCTTCCGTTCTTTGTTCCTCTTAAAAAAGACAGGCTATAAGGGAGTATTGATAAAATCCATTGGCAAGTTGTCCGTTTTCAGTATGGATAGGACAATATTCACCGCCGGCATATAAGAAGAGATACGGAAGAGGAAAATCCGCCAACTCATCTTGAATAACCGCCATCTCCTCATTAGGATCCGCCAGCGCTACATTCCGGCTGAAACAAGCAATAATCAACAGTCCATGGTATTTTTTGCTTTTGCCCCATTCGCCCTTAATCTGATTTGTTATGCGGGACGCGGTTTCTAGCACCAGCTTACTGCCTATAGAACTTAGGGAAATGGTGCTTCCTACCGGTATTGAGCCTCCACAGCTTATAGAACCGTCGGGGTTTGTGGTATAAATAGCGAATATCCGGGGCGGCTTACCGTCATGAAAATCTACCTCCAGGGGAAAAGCATAGGGGATATCCAAAAAGCCTCCTTCCTGGATCATTCCGATTTTTTTAAAATAGTTTATCACCGGTTCTTGGTTCAGAGCTATGATCCGGTTATCCTCCGCTTCGGTAACAACCGTACGCTGCTGGATCGCATCTTGTCTCGGCAGCGTTATGAGGAAGAATTTGAAGTCCCGAATACCGGTTATGAGCACCAGCGACATCCGGTCTTTCCATGTTTCTCCGTTAAAGATTGTCTGAGGAGTCCTGATTTCGGTAGCTATATCCACAGCAACGCTTCCGAAGAGAGGGATGCCCCCGGATTCGCGGTCCAAGGCTTCAAAGGCCGGACCGGGCAACACGGCATAGGACAAGGGAAAAAACATGAATATCAGTGAGGGGTTCTCCTGTAACGGAGCGGCAGCCCGCCGGTAAAGTTCGGTGATATTGGCTTCCATATCGGTTTGCGGGGTCAGCGGCTCCGACAGGGCGGCGGAAAATTCGGCCTCATCGCCGGTTAAAACCATCAGGGTAAGCATGATTTCTTCCGCCGCCTGATGAAGGGCAAAACCTTGAGCAGTACAACCGAGAACATCAAAGGGCAGATTTGAGCAAAGGGCTTTAACGGCCCCGGAATTGACAAAATCTACATACCCAAACAGGAGTCCCACCGTATTTTTTAACCGGTTATGTTCAAGATCGAGTTGTTGAAGAATATCGGCAACAACTTTTTCCGGATTATCAGGTTCCCTTGAAAAAGCGGTTAATACCTGGATCATTGGGTTGTTCTCCTCAAAAAAAAGACTAATTAGTGTCTGTCCATAAGGTGTCTACATTATGGACAGACACTAATTATACCATAATAAAGAAAAATAATTCAAGTAATTTTTAAGAAGTAAGCACAGGGAACATTTACCGCTAAAATAGGGAAAAATGGCCTCAAATTCGCCTCTAAAATCCATTTTCAAACACGCTCGTTCTGTGTCATCATGATGCGTATGAAAAACATTACTGAAATGACAAAAGACGAGGCTGCGGGAATACGCTTCATACTCATGGATATAGACGATACCCTCACCCGGGAAGGCAAGTTGCCATGTGAATCTTACGGCGCGCTTTGGGCCCTCAAGGATGCCGGGTTTAGGGTTATCCCGGTTACCGGCCGGCCGGCGGGCTGGTGCGACCTCATCGCCCGGGAATGGCCGGTGGACGGGGTGGTAGGCGAGAACGGCGCGCTCGCCTTTTGGGAAGAGGACCAGGACGAAGGAGGCCGCTTCCTTAAGCAGGAGTTCCACCCCAACGCGGTGCGGAACGATCATCCAACGTTGGAACGTATTCGTATACGGGCGCTGACGGAAGTAACCGGCCTGCGGGTAGCAAAGGATCAGTTCGCCCGGCTTTTCGACCTGGCCCTGGATTTCGCCGAAGAAAAGCCGGCCCTCTCCCTGGAGGAGGCGGAAAAGGCGCGGCGTATCGCGGAAGAGGAGGGAGCCAGGGCTAAGATTTCCTCTATCCATGTGAACGTATGGATGGGGACCTACGACAAGGTTGCCATGGCGGAGCGGTTTCTTTCCCGGCGTTTCGGCTGGCAACGCGGCTCAGGCGACCGGGAAGTCGTTTTTGTGGGGGATTCCCCCAACGACGAGCCCATGTTCGCCCGATTCCCCCTGTCCTGCGCCGTGGCAAACATACGCCGTTATAAAGGGATCATCACGCGCGAGCCCGCCTTTGTCGCAAAACGGGAATGCGGCGAGGGGTTTGCCGAAACAGCCCGGACCATCCTGGAAAAACGACGATGAGCCGTATAGAGAAGAGAAACTTTAAGCACGGCGGGAATCCTCCCTGCCATAACGATACTGAGGACCCGCGCTTACCGGCAAACTGGCTGTCCGGTTATTTCCGCGGGGATCTTCTTTCCGCCCGGCGCAGGATCATTTCTCCCGCGATACTGACGGCTATTTCCTCCGGGGTTTCGGATTTTATGGGCAACCCTATAGGAAGATTGATACTGTTCACCAGTTCTTCGCCTGCCCCGCCGCGGAGCAGTTCCTGTTTAACCGCCGCCGCCTTAGTTTTACTGCCGATAACGCCGATATACGCGCATTTTTTGTGTATCACCTGCCGCAGGACGGCGAGATCGTAGGCGTGGGTTACTATCACGATGTAGTCATTGGGAGTTATGGTATGCTTTTCGTATATGTTTCCGTAATCGCCGGCAGTTAAATCGTGGGCGGTGGGAAAGAGTTCCCGCCGGACAAATTCTTCCCGGTTGTCGAAAACAACGCAGCGGAAACCGACGGTGGTAAGCAGCGGCTGCAGGGCCTGGGCTACGTGCCCTCCCCCAAAAATAAAAACCTTGCCCGCAAAGTTGATGGGTTCCCCGTAAACGCGCCGGTCCCCGGCCTTGACCAAAACGCCCCGGTTCCGGGTCAGGGCTTTTATAGCATCCCCGCTCAGGCGCATCCCTTCCAAGGGAAGGCCCTCCGCATACAGGGCCATGGTCCAATCGGTGGAACTCGTCAGGTCGATAAAGAGCCAGAGGTCTTCGTCTTTATCCAGGCGGGCAAGGCAGGCCGTCATCAGGGTTATCGTTTTACAGTCGCCCCCTGAGATAAACTGAAAATAGACATCCATATCGCCGCCGCATATCATACCCAATTCTTCCTCATCATTTTGGTAGAGCCGGTAGGTCTTGCGCCGGGATTGCCGCCGTTCCAACAGGTTTTGGGCGAATTCTACCGCTTTGTACTCCACCGTTCCACCGCCTATGGTTCCGCAGACCCTGCCATGTTGGTCCACCAACAGGTGAGCGCCCGCGCTCCGGGGGCTGGATCCGGCTTCGGCCACGATGGTGGCCAATACCGTGTCTTCACCGGAACGTGTTTTCTCAAGGACTGCCTCGAACAGGTCTTTACTCTGCATGGGTTTTCTCTCCGTCATCCCTCCGGAACAGCGTTGCGGGGAAAGGTGATGACCGGTTCCCCATCCTTCGATACGGTTTCATCAGTGGCGGTACTTTGTACCGCAAAAATCCCGATTATCGGACTCCTTGCGTTCACTCTAACACAAAATCGTCCGTCATACCCGCCCGCTCCGGTTAAGAAGAAGAAGGTCCGCCAGCACCAGGGCGGCCATAGCTTCCACCACCGGTACGGCCCGAGGGCAGACGCATACGTCATGGCGGCCCTGAATCACCAGGTCCCGCACATTCCCTCCCCGGTCCACCGTCTTCTGCGGTACGGAGATTGAGGCAATGGGCTTGAAAGCCACGGTAAACTCCAGGGGCATACCCGTGGAGATTCCCCCCAGGATGCCGCCTGAATTATTGGTCCCGTATGCTATATCAGGGACTCCCGGAAGAAGCGGGCCGGTTTTTGGTATGGGCCGGTCGTTTTGAAGGGAACCCCGGGAAGAAGCGGCGGAAAAACCCGCGCCAAAGGCAACGGCTTTAGCGGCCCCGATAGAAAGCATGGCGGCAGCCAGCCGGGCGTCCAGCTTCCCAAAGACCGGATCCCCCAGGCCCGGCGGAAGGCCGGTTACCAGGCAGGAAATGATCCCCCCAGCGCTGTCCCCTTCGGCGTGCAGTTCCTCTATCACGGCAAGCATCTGTTCGGCGGTTTCCCGGTGCGGAACCCGCAGGGGATTGCCTTCCGCCTCGTCAAGGTCAAACCCTTTCTCACCGGGGCCTGGGGCGTCTATCCCCGCAACCGAAGAAGTCCACGCCCGGACCGTAACGCCGAACCCGGAGAGAAAGGCCTTGGCGGCCGCGCCTGCGGCAACCCTGCCCAGGGTTTCCCGCCCGGAACTCCTGCCTCCTCCCCGGTGATCCCGGAAACCATACTTGGCTTCCCAAACCCAGTCGGCGTGGCCCGGCCTGTAGAGGTCTTTCAGGTTGTCGTAGTCGCCGGAGCGTTGAGCAGTGTTGCGCACCATGACGGCAATGGGAGTCCCCAGGGTCCTGCCCTCGAAAACGCCGGAAAGGATTTCCGGCTCGTCCGGCTCGGAACGGGTAGTGGCGGGTCCGCCGCCGCCCGGACGACGGCGGCTCAGTTCCCGGCGTATATCCTCCGCGCACAGGGGGACGCCGGCGGGACAGCCGTCAATGACGCAACCCAGGGCGGGTCCGTGGGATTCCCCGAAGGTGGTAACGGTAAAAATCGTACCGAAACTGCTGCCCCCCATCAGACGAACGCTTCCATTTCCGCAAAGGTCGGCGGGTCCGCGCCTTGGCGTGAACAAACCAGGGACGCGGCCTTGTTGGCAAAGAACAGGGCGTCGTAAAGCTCTTCTTCCGTTAAGGCGGGTATAAACTGCCGGGACATACGGCCGTGAAGTTCCAGCCAGGCGAGGAAAGCGCCGTGGAAGGTGTCGCCCGCGCCTATAGTATCTACGACCGGTACCTCCACCACCGGGGCGGTAACCCGGAGTACGGTTCCATCCTTCCATTTGAGCAGGGCCGCCGCGCCCTGGGGCCCCAGCGTAGTAACCGCCAACTGCGGCCCCAAGGACAGGATTCGCGCTGCGGATTTTTCCACCCCCAGACCGGGGTAAATAAAATCACAATCCGCTTCGGAAATCTTGACAATAACCGCGTCCGCCACCCATCTTTCAAACCGTTTAACATACGCCTCCCTATGGGGGATCATGAAAGGCCGCACATTAGGGTCCAGGGAGATGACCGGCGCATCCTTCCCCCGCTTCCCCTCCCGGCGTATGAGGGTCTCTATTGAGGAGGCCACCGGTTCCATGGTCAGGGAGATAGACCCGAAAAGGATGCACCGGGTGTCTGACGGGAGAGACGCGGGAAGATCGGCCTGGGTCAGGGACCGGTCGGCGCTTCCTTGAGTATAAAAGATGTATTGAGGCTCCTTGCCTTTTTCGAGTTTGACGAAAGCCAGCGTGGTAGTCTCGTTCGAGCGGACTATCAAATCGGTTCGGACCTTGTTTTGAGACAGGCGGCGGATCAGGATTTCCCCGAAAAAATCCGTAGAGAGTCTTCCGAAAAAAGCCGCCGGAGCTCCAAGCCGGCCTATGGCAATGGCGGTATTGTAAGGACTGCCCCCAGGACAGGGGAGAAAAAGCGTTTCCTCTTCCGGAAACATCTTGGGAACCATGTCTATCAGCGCTTCGCCGCAAGCCAGGATCATGAACTGCCTCCTTCTTATGTTGATGAAAAGAGTATACCCCAAAAGAGGTAAAATTACAATAATAGCTATTTTAGCGGATACCGGCTATAATAAAACTAATTCACGCTATGGAGGTATGGAATGGGCGTAGGTTTTAATCCCAAAGAACTGGCCGAGTTTGCCCGTTATTATGGATTTCATTATGATATTTGCGATCCCATCATGTTGATTCGGGATATACTGTCCGATATGGAGCGGGGACTTAAGGGGCAGCGGTCGAATCTGCCTATGATTCCGGCGTATATCAGGCCCGCCGCGTCTATGCCCCCCGGCAAGCCGGTCCTTGCCCTGGACGCGGGGGGCACGAATCTGAGGGCGGCGCTGGTGCGGTTCAACGAGAAGGGCGAAGGCCAGGCGGAGGGAACAAAGAAGATGCCTATGCCGGGAACCCAGGGGAGGGTTACCTCGGATCAGTTCTTTGATCAGCTTGCGGATGTAACGGCGCCGCTTTTGGAACAGACGCCGGATGTCGCGGGGATAGGGTTCTGTTTTTCCTATCCTATGGAGATTACCAAAGACGCGGATGGGATACTCCTTGCGTTCAGCAAGGAGGTGGATGCGCCGGAGGTGATCGGGAAGCGTATAGGTCAGGGGTTGCGGGAAGCTCTGGCCCGGCGGAAACTGAAAGCCCCCGACAGGATAGTCCTCCTGAACGATACGGTAGCGACCCTGCTGTCCGGGCTGGTGGAAATTCCGGCGGACGGGGGAAAGCGCAAGGGGGAGGCCAAGTACAGAGCGGGCGGCGGCCCGGTGATCGGTCTTATTCTTGGGACGGGGTTCAACACGGCATACCCGGAAAAGCGGATTCCCAAGATTGGCTTTGAGTCCGAAACAGCGCCTCAGATCGTGGTTTGCGAGAGCGGCAACTTCGCCCCCCTGTACCTGGGGTACCTGGACCGGGAATACGACGCGACGACGAAGAACCCCGGAACCTACCTGATAGAAAAAGCCTGCGCCGGCGCGTACCTGGGTCCCCTGACCCTGCAAATTTTGAGGCAGGCGGTAAAAGACGGTGTACTCGTCTTCAAGAAATCCGGGACGCTCCTGGACTGGCCGTCTTTGCAGACCAGAGACCTTAACGAGTTCATGCACGCCCCCCTGACCGGGAAAGGGATCATAGGCGAACTCTTTGGGCCTGATGAGCTTGACGGCCTGCGGTCCCTGGCGTACCTGACATCCATCGTAACTGAACGGGGCGCCCTGCTGGCCGCCGCAGTAGTGGCCGCCATGGTGCAGCGGGTAGGAGAAGGCTATGATCCCTTTGTTCCGGTTCGTATTGCCGTGGAAGGGACCACCTATGTGATGTACAAGGGGATGAGGGAGGCGCTGGAGTCTTACCTTCATACCATGTTGTACAAAGATTCTCCCCGGTCCTACGTGATTTCCCCGGTGGAGCAGGCATCCCTGTTTGGCGCGGCGGCGGCAGCCCTGTCAACCTGACGCGGCGTGGGGACAGGGCAACAGCACTTACTTTTTCGTGATAGATATAGGAGGCAAAGAAACCCAATGGGAGGGGAAGGATGGAACTATCAGAAGAAACGGTAAGGCGGATGAAAGGAAGTCTGGGAGAGATACCGGATCCGAGGAGGCAATGGGGGTATCTACGGCATAAGTTAATAGACCTGCTGGTCATAGGACTGTGTTCAATTATAACCCGAGGGGAAGGGTTTGACGAAATGGAGGAGATGGGCCGGGATCGGGAGCAGTGGTTCCGGCAATTTCTGGAGCTTCCGCACGGCATACCAGACGAGGACACGTTTCGCCGGATATTTGAACGGCTGAATCCCGGAGCATTGATGAAGTGCCTGCAAGACTGGCAGGGAGAGATGAGGGAAGCCGGGGAGCATAAGGCGATACCCATGGTCAGTGCATGGGTGAACGAAAACAACCTGGTACTGGGACAACTGGCGACGGAAGAGAAAAGCAATGAAATAACGGCTATTCCGAAATTGTTAGACCTGATAGACGTAAGCGGGGACACGATAACGATTGATGCGATGGGGCGCCAGAAGGAGATCGTGAAGAAGATCCGGGGACAGAAGGCGCATTATGTCCTTGGGGTGAAGGAAAATCAGCCGCTTTTGTACCAGGAAATCAGGGAATACTTTGAATGGCTTGACGATGAAACGACCACGGAACTGCATGAGGACGTGTGGGAAAGCGGGGTAGAGAAAGGTCATGGGAGGATAGAGCAACGGAGGATACGGACGGTCGTGGATACCGGGTTTCTCAGCGGGAAGAAGGAGTGGAAGGACCTTACGACCATTATAGAATGCCGGGGGACGCGTATGGTAGGGGATAAAACGAGTGTGAGCGTCCGATACTTTATCAGCGATAAGGATATACCGGCGGAAGAGTTCGGGA
>JAIRLK010000021.1 GCA_031259515.1 Treponema sp.
CCGCGGAACCTGTCCCAGACTCTGCGCCCGTGGAAAGGGCCCCGGCCCCTCCACCGGTTTATACCCCCGCAAGCGCTCCTCCCCCGGAAATTCCGCCCGCTCCTTCTCTGCCCGAAGACCTGGTAACGATCCAGGCCGGCACTTTTATGATGGGTAGTGAGACCAGCGAACAGGGCCGGGGCAAGGATGAATTCCGCCACCGCGTCATGCTGGATAGTTTTATCATGGGGAAGAGGGAGGTGTCCCAGAGGGAGTACCAGGCCCTTATGGGGACGAATCCCTCCACAGTCAAGGACGATGCCCTTCCCGTGAGCATGATAAGCTGGCTTGACGCGGTAGAGTACTGTAACCGCCGGAGTATGCGGGAAGGCCTGCAGTCGGCTTACACCATCAATGGAAGGAATGTTACCTGGGATAAAAACGCCAACGGCTATCGGCTCCCCACCGAGGCGGAGTGGGAGTACGCCTGCCGGGCCGGTACGGTTTCCCCCTACAACACCGGGGCCAGTCCGCCCCCTGCGCCGTCCGGCGGAAACGCCCTGGCCCCCGCGGGAACATTGGCCCCCAATCCTTGGGGCCTCTCTGGAATGCACGGCAATATCGCCGAGTGGTGCTGGGACTGGTACGGGGATTATTCGGGGAGAAGCGAAACCAACCCCTCGGGCCCGGCAAGCGGTTCCAAAAGGGTTATCCGGGGCGGAAACTGGCAGGACCGGCCCGCAGCCCTTCGCTCGGCGGCCCGGGACAGTGCGGCTCCCGCCAAGGGCAATAAAACCACAGGTTTTAGGGTGTGCCGTTCCAAATAGCGTTAGTAAAACAGCCGGAGGACCCATGATGAAAAGAACAATCCTGTACTGCCTTTTTACCGTTATGGCTCTGGGGCGAACATGGTCCCTGGATTGGTCCCTGGGTTTCAATTCCGACAATCCTGATGCCGCGGGAAAATCCTTTTCCCGTCCCTTCAATCTGCGGGATGGCGACGCCCTGCGTATCCTCATTCAGAGTGAAACGCCCACCTACTGCTATGTTGTCGCTGTTGATTCCGAAAACAACGCCGCCGTACTGGAACGGACGGAACTGGAAAAGGGCGAGTGGACCGCCGTTGGGCCGCTGATTCTTACCCCTCCGGGAGGCCAGGAAATTTTTTACATCGTTATGAGCAGTACGCCGCAAAGAGCCCTGGACAGCCGCCTTGGGGTCCTGATGTCCCGCGGCGAATCCCGGACCGCGATGGAAGATGCGGTCAACGAAATTTTACGGATACGGAGAGAGGTGTCGCAATTGCGGGAGCAGCCGGAAATGCCCGTATCAATGGGAGGTTCGTTTCGTGGGGGAGAATTCGATTTGTCCTGGGAATCGGCCTACAAATACTCCGGAGCGGAGTGTTATGTCAAAAGCATTATTATCAGACACTAAAACGGTCTTGGCCGTAGTTTTTCTCACACTGCTTGTTTCCCTTGCCCTTTCTCTTACCCCCCTTTTCCCTTTTTTTGATCGTTTCCTGTACGATTCCTTTTTGAAAATAAAGGTCAGCCGCTACCCCGAACTGCTCAATCCCCGTATTGTTCCCGTCGATCTGAACGATTCTTCGGAAAACGAACTGCGGGAATCCATTAATTCACGGGCTGCCTTTGCAGATTTACTGCGGGTCCTTGGGGATTACGCTTCCTCCGCAGTGCTGGACTTTGTCTTCAAAAATCCCCTGGGAGAAAACGGGCCCTCCCCCGCCGAGCTGGACTTGATACAGGCCGCCGCCGGCATGAAGTCCCTGGTTCTGGCGGTGATACCCATACCGGAAAAGCTGGCGAATTATTCCTATAATGATCTTGACCAGCAATCTCGGGAAATCCTTAAAAGAAACCTCTGGCATATCAGGGAAATGGGGGCAAATTCCATCCCCACGGCCCGGTCTTTCATCCTTTCTTTCCCCGCCTTCAGCGAAAAGGCCTCCCAGTTGGGCCACATTGGGGTGGAGCACGATAAAGACGGCGTCTACCGGAAGACCCCGCTTTTTTACCGCTGGGAAGACGGGCTTATCCCTTCGCTGGCCCTGGCGGCGGCGGTGCGGGAACTCCGTGTCGATCCCCGGTCCATAGAATTCTATCCGGGGAAAGTGCTGATCCTGCCCCGCGGACCGGAGGATCCGCCCGTCAGGATACCGGTGGATCGCTCAGGCTATGTCCGTATCCCCTATACTTCGCACTGGACCGATAATCTGTACCGCATTTCCTTTGCGCAGGCGGCCCGGGCCCGGTACGACGATGATCTGTTTGATCGGCTTTTTGACGAATTGTCCGGCAGCATCTGCCTGGCGGCGGATACCAGTACCTTTAAGCAGGATTTCGGAGTTACCCCGGTAGAAGCGGTGTTCCCCCGCTCCGGCATCTATCTTGCGGTAATGAGCGGCATCCTTAACAATTCTTTTTACCGCGACATACATCCTGCCGTAAAATTGACGCTCGGCATCCTGATACTGGCTGCGGTTCTGGCTGCGGGACTGCAAAAAAAGGACAGTCTCTTTAACGCCGGACTCCTGCTGATCACCCTTGCCTCAGGCGGATTATGTTACACCCTGTGGCGCTGTTTTTCTCTGATACCCTTCTGCGGCCTCCTCGTCTTCTTCATATCCGTTTCGTGGCTGAGCCTCTTTATTCTTCGCCAGTTCTCCCGCTACCGTGAACAGCTTCTCTACAAGAACGCCCTTTCCCGGTATTTCCCCCAGGCCCTCGCGGAACGGATCTGCGCCGAAGGGCGCATTGATCTGGCCCCCGCCGTCAAGGAACTTTCCGTACTGTTTGCGGACATCGTAAGTTTTACTAAATGGTCTTCCGATAAAACGCCGGATACCGTCCACGCCTTTTTAAGCGATTACCTGGAGACTATGGCGGCCATCATTTTTGAACACGGCGGAACCATTGATAAGTTCATGGGGGATGGCATTCTGGCCTTCTTTGGCGATCCCTTTGAACAGGAAGACCACGCAGAACGGGCGGTACGGGCGGCCATAGTCATGCAAAAAAAGATCGCCCTGCTGCGGGAGATATGGATGCCCAGGACTGATATAAACCTTATGGTCCGTATAGGCATTAACACCGGCACGGTTATCGCGGGAAACCTGGGAAGCAAGACCCGCATTGAGTATACCGTGATTGGAGCGGCGGTAAACCTGGGTCAGCGCATGGAAAGCAACGCCCCGCCGGGGGGTATCCTGGTCAGCGCCGCAACACGCGGGGCTGTTAGGGGCCCTGTCCGTTTTGGCAACCAACGATTCGTTACGGTTAAAGGTTACGATGCGCCTATCGAATGTTTCGAAGCGCTGTTCTAAGCCGGGGCCCAAGCCGCCTGTTGCAGCCGGAACAGGTCCTTACCCTGGTATCTCTTTCAAAATGCCTTCTGCGGTTTTGTTTTTTATTTCTGTGTGTCTTGGGAACGGAATTTTTTTCCGGTTTTTTGGTGTATAAAAATATCGTGACGTGATCCATGACTATTAAAAACAACACCTTTCTCTCTAAGAATTTTCACAAATTCAGCCCGTTTCATCCGGCAGGGGGTAACAGGCCGGACGGTCAGTCCTCTCACGTTCCCGTAAGACCTGCCGTACATGTCCCCGCTCTCCGGCCCCCTCCCCCGCGCAAGCGGGTTCTTGAGGTGCCAGGCCGGCGACGGGCGCTCTGCCCCTTCTTGCCTGTTACTTTCGCTCCCGTTACTACAACAACGAAAGCCATCCGCAGCCAGGAGTTATCTGCCATCGGGCAAATATTTTCAAAGAAAATTTACCGGAACAATTATTATTGACAAACAGCGTGTTTTTTGGTATGTTTTTGGACGGTTCATGGCGGCATAGCTCAGTTGATTATCGCCGAATAACATGCTATTATATGGTAGATAATACGTCAAAAATCACCCTTTTTAGGGGGATGGTAACACTATGGTAGCATACTTGGCGGAGGTTTACTATGCGAAGTCCCACCGTATACAAACACCGAGGAATTTGGCAGGCGCGGATATGGAGCGTGGATGAGAAAAAATATCATGTCCATTCCCTCGGGATCGTTGCTGAAGGCAAGCGGGAACGCCGCCGGGAAGCGGAAGAAGCGGCCCGCATTCTGGCGGAAAAGCTGAAAGCGGAAGCCCATGCCGCCGTTGCTCCCATCCGCAGCCCGGAAGCTGAACAGCCCCTCCTGGAATACGTAGCCGGTTTTTGGGCAGAGGACAGCGAGTACCTCCGGGAAAAAGCCCTGGTCGAAAAAAAACCCGTCTCCTACCACCACGCTTTAACCAACCGCCAGATGGTCAAAAATAAGCTGGCTCCCTTCCCCGGTTTCCAGGGCGTTACCCTCTCCGGGCTCACGAAGCCCCTCATCCGGCAGTGGAAAATCTGGCTCGCCTGGCAGGGATATTCCGGGCGCACGATCAACGGCGCCATGGCAGCCCTCCGGGTTCCGGTCAGACGGGCGTTTGGGGACGACCTCATTCCCTTCGATCCCTTTGTCGGCGTCCCCCGGGCGCCGCACCAGGAAAAGCTCCGGGGCATCCTCAGACCGGCGGAGATTAAAAAACTGCTTGAAACGCCGGTAACCGATCCCCGTTCCCGCCTTGCGGTATATTTGGCCCTGTACTGCTCTATGCGCATGGGTGAAGTCCGCGGTCTCCAGTGGGGAGATATTGCCGACGGAGTGATCCACATCTGTCACAACTGGCAGGAGATCGAGGGTCTCAAGGGGTGCAAGCAGGGATCGGAGGGGTATGTTCCTATGCCCCGGATTGTGGCTGATCTGGTTAACGAGGTGCATGCAAAGGCGCCGCTTACCGGGCCAGGGGATTTTGTCATGGCCCAGCGGCCCTACCATCCGGTGTCGCGGGAATTCCTGTGGAAGGCGCTGAGGACGGAACTTGCCTCCATCGGTATCATGGAGGAGGAGCGGAAAAAGCGAAATATCGTGTATCACAGTCTCCGCCACAGTTTTGTTACCGCCTGCCGGGTGGCGGGTCTGACAGACTTTGAAACGATGACACTCTCGCGGCATCATGACGTTAAAATGCTTCATCGTTATACGCATGGGCAGGAGGCGATTAACCTTACGGAGATGCGGGCAAAAATTGAGGGCGGTTTTGGCGGCGGGGAGGCTGCGCGGATAAAGGTGCCGAAAGGGGGCGTGCGGTTCGGTGTACCGGTGGCCACCTAACGGCTAGCAGTTTGTTGTGCTTCGCGCATAAAACCTCCAAAAATCGCCTAAAAGGCGGTTTTTTACCATACAAACTACCAAGGCAGCCCATAAATCGTGGTTTTTGCGACACAAAGTGGCACAAAAACCTACAAGTACAACAGGCTGCTAGGCGTATTTCGCCTCTATCTCCGCCGACTTCTCAGCGTAGTATGCCGCCGTATCAAACTCCCTTCCCTGTATCTGCGACCGGCGGAAAAGCCGGTCGGCTTCATCGGCGACGGTATCAAGGCGGCCCTGCTTCTCGGTCTCCCGTTGCTCCGGCGTAAGCGCCGCGAGACGGTCGGCTTCCTGCTGCGCGGCAATTTCTTCCCGCTGTGTGGGGGTGAGGTCATCCGGAAGTACGACGCCTTCAGGGAGGGGCACGCCGATGTCCTCAATCTTGACCTTGCTCCACACCCCGGCGGTTTTAAGATGGTACTCCGTACCCCGATAGTCGGGAATGACTTCGCCCTCCATGGTAAGCGCCTCATGCGGCTGGAGCTCGGCCCATTTGGCGATGAGATCGGCTTCCTCGGCTTCGCTCAAAATCTTTTGCCCCGTCCCCGGCAGGCAGTACACGGCGGCTTCTTCGTACAGGCGTATACGGGCGGTCTCTATTGCCTCGGTGACGGGCTTCAGTTCCTGCTCTTTCAGGGTTAGGCTGTTCTTCGCAATATTCCAGCGGGACTCTTCCGTTGTTATATCGGCGTTGGGATTGGCCACCCGCTTTGTCGCCGCCGCCTGTTTTTCCCGCAACATGGCCTCCTGTTGGGCGAGGATTTGTAGCGTGATCGCTTTCGCCTGCGCGGTTTCAGGTAACGCTTCAATGAGCGGCTTGATCGCTTCCATGGTTGCCGCCGGGTCAATCGTGGCATCATTGATAGCGCTGATTACTTCATAGTCATCAATGGTTTCAAAACTCGCTGTTTTCTTCATAGTAGTCTCCTGTAATTTAACCGTTCACTATTCCAACCGAAACGTCAATAGTATTACACCTGAGGCTGTTCCAAAACTTCAGTTTTGGAACAGTAACCTTAAAATCCGCAGTTTCGCAAGGCTGAAAGCCTGAGAAACTGCAAGAGCCTGGTCCAAAACCGTGCGCGTGAGCGCACAG
>JAIRLK010000118.1 GCA_031259515.1 Treponema sp.
TCCACGCTTCCAGCGGTATCCAATATTTCCAAGAGCATCATCATTGGTTTATCAAGCACAAATTTAGTTTCATAACACGCAAACCCTTCAAAGTCTGACATTTGTTCTGTCAGCATATCGGGTAATACAACCGGTTCAGAATCACCAAATGCGGGATATTCAACACTTTTACAGAGGCTCCGATTCCATCCGGACAATTTGATTTTCGTACCGGTAAATTGCGATTGTTTGTTTACCGAGCTACCCCCAGTTTTTCCGGAGTTCTCTATCTGTTTTTGGCGAAATCTGCTATAAGCAGAAAGCTTTGTCCAATTGTCAGAATTGTCTGGATTGTTTTTTTCCAACTTGTTATCCCAGATATTGTAATTAAAAATCTTAAAAAAATCTTGATACTTTATTCCGTAAGCTCATACGCAATATTGATCCTTAATGCCAATGTTCTGTTTAGTGTTAAATTTTCGGGTGGATGCATTTTCTTTACAAGCGACACAGCGGCATTATCCAGAATCGAACTGCCCGACGAATGATCCACCGTGATAGCGGCAAGACTGCCATTGCCTTCAATTTCAAAATATACGCCCACAACTCCCTCTACATTCCGCCGCCGCGCCATCGGCGGGTACACCAGGTTTTTATCAACAAACTCTTTTATGTACGCCAACAATGCTTCGTATTCACGGTCTGTAACGGTTCCGCCGTTTCCGGCCCCGTTTTCTGGCGCTGCTTCATTATTCCCGGTATTATTACAGCCTTCTTGCGCTTCGCTATTTTCGCTTTCTCCCTCTCGTGTTTCGTGGTCCTCCAACACTTCTTCAACGGGGGTCGTATCTTGTACAGGAACAATTTTCGGCGGAATTTCTACTGGTTTTTCGATAGTCTTCTTTTCTATTGGCGTACTTGGCGCTTCTCTTTGCGGCGTTGTTGCAACCTGTATAATTTTTAATGTTGAAACCAATTTATCTTCCAAAGCGGAAGAAGGCGTGTGAAAACCGCTTCCAGACACGCCGATCATTACCAATCCATGAATCGCCGCCGAAAGGCCGAGCATACTCCAAAACACCTTATTTTTCTTCATAAGCCAAATGAAGATTCTTTATTCCCACCTTACGGGAGGCGTCAAGGATAGAAAAAAATTTGCCGTAGGACGCCGCGCTGTCAACCCGTAGAATGACATTCCCATTACTGTTTTGTACAGCAAATGACCGCAGGGCGGTTTCAATGTTCTCAGGGCTTACTATCTTGTCATTAAAAAAGACACGGCCCTCCTTGTCGGCGGAGATAACCAGATCCGCTTCAAGGCTTTCATTGCTTTGATCTGATTCAGGCAGTTCAAGCTCAATACCCGGCTGTAGAATCGCGGAGGTTAAAATAAAAAAGAGCAGGAGTTGAAAGACAACATCCAATAATGGTGTTATATCAACTCCCGCAGTCGCGCCAAATGGCGGCGTTGTTTTCCGTACGAAAGATTTCATGTCCGGTTTTCCGCACCGGTCTTTCCGGTGAGTACGTTAAGACGTGCAATTAAGAGTTCCATATAATCGCTTCTTCCGCTCGCGAGGCGTGAAAAATAATGGTGGGCGAGCAGGGAGGGTATGGCGACCAAAAGGCCGAAGGCTGTGGTAAGTAGGGCGACCCAGATGCCGCTTGAAAGCAGCGCCACGTCCGCCCGGCCTCCTAGGGCGGCCAATCTTTGGAATACTTCTATCATGCCGAGGACGGTACCGAAAAGGCCGAAAAGCGGGGCCGCCGAGGCGATTGAAGCAAGGATAGGAAGACGGCGCTCGTTTATCATTACTATCTCTTTTGCCTGGGCAAAAAGCCTTTCCTCAGCCCGCTCTGGCGCTTCGTCAAGCGCGTCAAAGTAGACGGCAATGAGGGGGAGAAAATACACACGCTTTTTATGTTCCTCGAAACTTTTAGCGGCATCCTTCCAGTCCCCATGTTCTTTACGGAGCGCGGCAAGTTCTTCCGCCGTGCGGACAGATCGGGCGTGGCTGGACAGGTAGAATACCGCCCGTTCCAGAATGACCGCGAAGGCAATGACCGAAAAGGCGAGCAGGGGGTACATGACCCACCCGCCCTGCCTGAATAAGGAAAGCATATACACCGGTCTTCGCCCTTAAAAGCGGTATTGGATCGATACGTTTACCGAGCGCCCCATATTATTGTCAACATAATAGCCGACAAACGGTGGAAGCCCCGGCATCATCACTGACATATCATAAAGATATGCCATTGATGCATATTTGGTATCCGCAAGGTTGTGTACCGTTACCACCAGGGCAAGTTCTCCGTTTGACGTGTCCCTTACATAGCGCGCCCGCAAACCCCAGATCACGCTTGAGTCAACCGCGTGGTCGTTGGTGTAATCCAGACCGGGATAAAACTCGCTTTTGTAGAGTACATTGGGACCCAGGCTTAATCCAAAGGGAGCGTGCAGTATAAGGGATGCGGAAAGAGTGTGCTGTGTCATCAGGGGAACTGTTTTACCTTTGTAATTCCCTTCGGCAAACACCGCATTCACAAAACCATAGTCCGCTTCCAGTTCCACATATTTAACCGGGGTTAAAGAAAGACCAATATTGGTTCCCATTCTGTCAATCGGGTCCATATTAATCCGGGACCAGGTGGCGGGATCATAAAAAATTTCGTTTTCAACTTTCGAGTAATAGAAATTCGCATCCAGCTTTGCGATCCCTTTGAAGTTAAGTCCAACACCTCCTTCTGCCGTCCAGCCTGTTTCCGGTTCAAGCCCGGTATTCAGTGTTCCCCCCTGATAGGGGTTCACAAGGTCGTCCAGATAGGGATACCTGAACTGGGAGCCGTATTTCGCGTACACCTTCAGAAAATCCAGAGGGTTCAGGGTCAGCCCCGCTTCATAGACAAAGGCGTCAAAATTTTCCGAATAGTCTACTGCGGCGGTATCCCCTTTCGCATGGAGAAAATCGGCGTCATAACGGGCTCCGGCGTTCACCGAAAGGAACGGGAAGGGCTCAAAATTCACCAGAGCATAGGGTCCAACGGTAAACTGGCTCATATCGAATACCATTGGATTTGATTCTTTAACAAAATCTGTGCTGACTTTTATTTTATCAATGGAAAAAAACATATCAACGCCGCCGGTAAGGCGCAAGCCCATGTCGGCGGGCCGCAATTCCACACTTAACTTGGGCCGGGCGCCCAGCGTATGCGGCGCCAATTCCATTATCCCGCCGGACAAATAGGCTATATATCGTGTTTGGTTCCAGTTATAGGAAAGGGGCATATCAAACATCAGCGCTTCGCTGACAGCCCAGGAAAAAGCCAGACCCGCGTTTAAGTCCATGTTGGAACCGTTATCATTTGAACCGGCATCGGGCATACCCGAACCCGGAATGACGCCCGAATTCTGGGTGGGGTCATCGTCAAACTGCTCCTTTGTTAAACCATAGGAACCAGGATATTCCGCATTGGTAAAGGCAAAGCCTATATTTCCGTTAAGACTCATAGTGTCGTTTATATCCCAAATTCCCCGCAACTCCCCGTTCCCTGTATCTGCAGCGGTGTGCTTTTGGTAGCCTTGGGTTCCCCGGTGTCCGCCGCTAATCGTAAAGCCGCCCCAGTCCGTAGGCCGACTATGAGAAAAACGCTGCTCGTTTTGAAAAAAACTGCCTCCCGAAACGGTAATGTCAGTAGCCGCCTCCCTCGATTGTTTGGTAATGATATTGATGACCCCCGCCTTGGCGTTGTCACCATATTGGACGCTGGCCCCGCCATCGAGCACCTCTATCCGGTCAATTTCAGAAAGATTAACCGCGTCCCAATTTGTAAGACCGCGGGAGTTCGAGGGGCTGATTCTCATGCCATCGACAAGCACCAGTACGTTTGCACGCCCGGCATCGCTTGAATAACCCCGCATGGAAATATTAATACCCGCGCCGGTCTCCTCTCTCGCCAGACGTATGCCCGGTACTTTTGCCAGCAATTCCACCACCGATGTTGCCCCGGATTCGGCGATGTCCTCGGCGCTGATAACCGTCACCTGGGCGGAAACCTTTGCCGTTTCCTCCCGCGTCCTGCCTGCGGTAACGACAAAATCCAGGGAGTCTTCGCTCTCCGCTTCAGGGGAAGCGGTGTCCTGGGCAACTGCGGCCTGTAGAACGCCGCCGATTAAAAGAACCAAAACGAGTTTTTTCATGTTCATAAAAAATCCTCCTGTTCGATGAAATACGGGAAACCGGCTTGCGGATGCGGAAAACATCGGAAGAAACAAGCTGGAAAAAAAACCGGAAACCCTCTATACTTAAAAAACCCCGCTCCAAACCTGTAATCGGATAACATCCGGCGAACCTGTCAGTTCAGGTTTGGTAGCGGGGCTCTTGTATACACGGACAAAATTTCGCTGAAGAATTGGCAGCAGAAAACCCGCAAACAAAACCGCTTTTTTCATAACAAAAATCCTTATCGTTTTTCCTGATAAAACAGGTTATCAGCCCAACGGACCAATTTAATCCAACGAGATACAATGTGTGCAACATTCCCTAATCAATTCATTATCATGGGTGATGACAAAAACCGTCTTTCCCTTTCCCGCCATTTCCCGAAAACACTGCGATACCATCAAAAGTCCTTTTCCGTCCAGGCCACTGGTTGGTTCGTCAAAGATGCAAATGTCCCTGCCGGAAAGAATGCCGCAGGCCAGGGACAAGCGCTGTTTCTGTCCTCCCGAAAGGGTTGCCGGATGGTCATCCCGGTACTCGTAGATTCCAAGCTGTTTCAGAACCCGCCGTACCGACTCAAGTTTTTCCTCATTCCGCGACGATAGGAACAAGATTTCCTCGTTTACGCTGTGAGTGATAAATTGGGTGTTGTTGGCGCTGTACCAAACCGTAGCGACCCGTTTTCTCGGTTTAACAGGTTTTCCCCGTATCAACACCGTTCCATTATTTTCCCTGACAAGACCGCAGAGAATCTTCCCAAAAGTGGTTTTTCCAACACCATTTCTCCCCGTGACGGCGGTAATCATACCCGGAAACACCCGCAAGGAGACCCCGGTAAGAATATCAGCAGTCTTTACCCGGCAGGATATATCCCTTGTTTCTATCGCCGGAATACTGTTTCCGGTCCCCGTATCCGCATCAGGGGAGGGAAGGAGGGGAGCATCAATCCGTTCCGGTGAACGGATTCCCAGAGCGCTACGCTGTTCTACGGGCAAGACTTTGAGTTCAGCGGGGGTGTATGTTGCGGTAATGCGGCCGTGCTCTAAGTACATAATACGGTCGGCTATTTCCATCAGGTAGGACAAACGATGTTCGGCGATAAGAATGGTACGGCCCTGTTGTTTTAATTTCCTCAGAATTTCCGCAAGCTGGGATGACTCTTCCTCATCTAAATTCGCCGAAGGTTCGTCGAAAATGTATATCTCCGGGGACAGCACCCTGACCGATGCGATGGCAACCTTCTGCATCATCCCTGAAGAAAGCTGGCCCAAGGGAATGCCACAGAGATGATCAAGGTTCATATCCCGAATAACACTGTCAGTACGCCGACGGATTTCAGCCAGGGGAAACCCAAGGTTTTCGCAGGAAAAGGCGACTTCCCCGGCAAGTTCCCCGGAGAAAAACTGCGACTGGGGATCTTGGAACACATTCCCTATGACACGCGCCCGTTCCCAGGAGGGCATGGTGGACAGGGGTTTCCCGTTGATTAAAATTTTCCCTGTTAAGGAGCCGCCGTAATACGAGGAGGCCAGTCCGTTGATGATCCTGGTCAGGGTGGTTTTTCCGTTTCCCGACGGGCCGGTAAGGATCACACATTCTCCGGTCTCAATACGTAGTTCGATGTCCTTCAGGATTGGTTCCACCGCAACATCGATCCCGTAGGAAAAACACACACCCTGCAACTCGATCATCCGATACCCCAATAGAGCAGAAAAAACAGCGTTCCCGCTCCCACAATAATCATACAGAGGTAATCTCCGGTCTTCATGGTCCGCGTGTAGTAACTCTCCCGCTTAACCGGGGCCTCGATGCCCCGGGATACGGCAGATATAGAGAGCTGATCGGCTATCTGTAAACACCGTAACAAGAGGGGAACCAGGAAGTATTCAAAAGCCGCCAGAGGCTTGCGCAGTACATTCCCTATCCTTAGCAATCCCCGGTTACGCATGGATTCGTCCAGGTTCCTCATCTCCGTCCTCATGGTCGGGAAAAATCGGAAAACAACCAGAGTCCCCAGGATGACGGAGGAAGGAGCGTGGAGGCGGGAAAGGAACGCGATAAGGTTTCCCGGTGGACTTGAGACGAGGTCCCAAGAGACGATAAAAACCGGGGTCAACCACCAAAAGGTATAGATATAAAATTCGGATATGAATTTTATATGAAAACCATGGCGAAGATTCAGATATAAAAGCAGGCTCAGGAAGCCGTAAAAAACCAGCCAGCTTACAAGCTGTTTCCAGGCGCGTTGAAATAAAAGATACCCCAATCCCATGAAGGTCAGTATCCAGGTACGCTTAATGTCGGCACAGAGGGAGATATCCAGAATGGCGCAGAAGAAGACAAAAACCTTGGTCGCCACCTGAAAACCGCAGGCGTTCGCGGCTTCCCTCGTAACGACGCCCGTCACTGCCCGTTCACCCAAAGCCATCTACAGTACCCCCGCCCGAGCGAAGTGCTTTTTTATAAGCGCCCGGGCGAAAAGACATCCCAACAAGGCGCCGCTCAGGTTGATCAGAACAATCACCCCAATCCAAAGGGGCCGAGAATAATAGCCAATGTAACTGTCTATATAGTCCCGCGACATACCGCTTGCCAGGACGTTTTTTTCAAAATTCTCCCAAAAGAACCAGAGGGGCAGCATATTTATCCCCGTATACAGAACGCTCTGCAGGGTCCAGACCAATGTTATCTTCCGGTAGTCTTGATACGAACCTTCCTTCCAGAGAATCAGTTCGCACAAAACGCCTATGATAACTAAATAGGGCAGCAGGAACCAATCGCCCATGATAAAGTACATCAGTCCAACCAGGGTCGTGTAGATGAGCGTAACGAAAGGCTTTGCCACCCTGCGTATCATCAGCACGTAAATAGGGGCGCATACGAAACAGATGATTCCGATAGTAAACACCATGCTGACAAAGTAATTGAGCATACAAACCGTGTTGATAACAAGTTGTATTACAATAAGCAATACGCTCAGAATAACCGTGGTAATCACATCCTTAACACTCAGTCTATTCTTCATTGTTCATCGTTCCTTATTCATTGTTCTTTGTTCTTTCCCGCTGGAGATCCGCCAGTTCTTCGCCTGTTGCTGTTCCTTATACATCCGTTCGTACCAGCCGCCCTTTCGCAGGAGTTCGCTATGACTGCCTGATTCGGCGATACGTCCCCCATCAATCACGAGGATATTGTCCGCCCCGGTGATTGTCCCCAAGCGGTGGGCGATCACGATCACTGTCTTGCCCTTCATCAACAGATCAAAAGCGCGGTTAATTTCCGCTTCGTTGTCCGCATCCAGGCTTGAGGTGGTCTCGTCCAGCAGCACGATGGGAGCGTCTTTGATCAATGCCCGGGCAATGGAGATCCGCTGCCGTTCTCCCCCCGAAAGGGTCGATCCCCCTTCGCCCACCATCGTATCGTATCCCTCCGGCATTTTCATAATGAAGTCGTGGCAGCAAGCGGCCTTTGCCGCGGCTTCCACCTCCTCTCGGGAGACGTCGGGTTTTCCGGCCCGGATGTTGTTCAACACCGTGTCGTTCAGCAAATACACATCCTGAAATACTACCGCCATACGCTCCGTAAGACCGTCGGGGGCGATGTCCCGAATGTCCTCCCCGCCTATTTTGATACAACCCTCCGTCACGTCCCAGAACCGGGATATAAGGCTGGTGATAGTGGTTTTCCCCGAACCGGAGGGACCGACCAGGGCGGTGGTGGTTCCCGGCTTCGCGGCAAAGGAAACGTGTTTTAACACCTCCACCTCTTCCGTATACCGGAAGGACACATCCTTAAAGGAAATGCCGTAATCGGGAAAATCCGCCTTTTCCTTTTGGAAGGGGAAAGGTTTTTCGTCAAGCAGGGCAAGGATATTGAGGGCCGCCCGGTCCAGAAAGTTCATCAGCGGGTAGAGGCTGCCCAGGGAACTCATCATCACCGAAATGGAAATGGCAATCATCACAACGATAATGTAGGTTGCCGGAGCCAAAAGCCCCCTTGTCATAACAAGACTTCCCGCGATAAGGCTTAAGGGGATGATACAGGATGTGATGACCGAAAAACTAATCGACCAGGGCATAACAGAAAGTTCCATTTTAATGGATTCTCTTTTCAAATCACGGAAACTCCTGTCCAGGGCTTCAAACTTTTCGCCCGTCAGGTTGTAGAGTTTAAAGGTTTTGATACCGTTGACGTACTCCACCACCCTGGACACCACTCCCTCTACGGATGAGCGCAACGTCAACGCCCGTCCGGAGGCAACTGTTCCCGCCCGGACAAGCAGGGGAAGGACGGCGGCTATTATCACCAATACCCCAAGACCGAAACGCCAATCTATGCCAAAAGCAAAAACCAGGGCAAGGGCGGTGAAAAAAATAGCCTTACAAAACTGGGAAAAGATGTGGGTCAGGGCCGTTTCAAAGTCCGAAATATCCGTGGTCAGAACGGCGCTCAGTTTCCCGATACTGTTCCGGTTAAAGTACCCCAGGTTGAGGCTCCTGATATGGTCTCCCAACCGTAGCCGCAGGCCGGTGATAATGTCGCTTCCCCGATACTGAATCTGCGCGTAACCAACGGAGCCCAGCACGGCCCGCAGGATGAACATGATCGCGAGCACCGCGAAGTAGACGCCCAGCTTTTCCCCGGTAAAGTCCCCGTTCAGAAGATCAATAATGGCACTCACCATTACAGCGAACATCCCCATATGCAGAAAAGAATCCAGCAGTGAAAGCAGGACAGGAAACACGAGCCTCCGGCCCTCCTTTCCCGATACTCGAATAATACGGCGCAGCATCCCTGTCATACCGCTTCCTCCTCTTTCGTTCCACCATAGGCTTCCCACATATGCCGGTAAAATCCTCCCCGTTCCAGAAGTTCTCCGTGAGTTCCGGCTTCCACAATGTTGCCCCGGTCAAACACGCAGATCAAATCTGCCCCGACAATCGTGTGCAGGCGGTGGGCGATCATGATAACGGTTTTGCCTTTAAGAAGGTTTTCCAGGGCCTTTTGAATCCTGTATTCGTTCTCAATATCTGTGTAGCTCGTGGCCTCGTCAAAAATGATGATTGGGGCATTTTTCAAAATCGCCCTGGCAATACATATCCGCTGCCGTTCCCCGCCGGACAGTTTTACGCCCCCTTCCCCAAGCAGGGTGTTGTACCCCTCCGGCAGGGAGACGATAAAGTCGTGGATATATGCGGCCCTGGCAGCCTGTTCCACCTCCGCCTCGAACGCCTGTTTCCCGCCAATGGCGATGTTCCGGTATATTGTATCGTTCAGCATGAATGTTTCCTGGAACACAAAGGAAACGGTGTCCATAAGGCATTCGGTTTTCATGGCGGCAATGTCCGTACTGCCAATGCGTATCCGACCCCCTGAGAGTTCCCAAAACCGCAGAATAAGCTGGGCCGCAGTGGTCTTCCCCGCTCCCGAAGGGCCGACAAAGGCGGTAAGCTTTCCCGCCGGTATTTCCATGTTTATATTCTTAAGCGCCGCTGTTTTTTCGTAGGAAAAGGACACATCCTCAAAACTGACCGATCCTCCCCCCTCAATGTTCGCCGTACCCTCTCCCAGTCGCTTTTCATCCATGATCGCTTTAATGCGGTCACCGCCGGTGGCAACTTGAGTAAAGATAACGGCAAAGCCAAAGAGATTTAACAGGCAAGACAAGAACACCAAACTCATGATCATAAAGAACAGGAACAATGAAAGGGAAAGTTTGTTTTGTAAAAACAGGAAGCCTCCCAGAGGTAGAGAAAACAGGATCCCCGATTCGACCAGGGCCAGGAATACGCCGAAGGTATAGGCCTGATCCCGGGTACAGCGTTTCCAGAAGGCATTGTACTCGGTTATCGTCCCGGCATAGTCCCGGTAGGATTTAGCGGTAAGGTTAAAGGTCTTCATTACCGGCATCCCGTTAATAAACTGCATGATGGCGGAATTCAGTTTCCCCAGAAGCCGGTGATATTCCGGCATCTGATTGCCGGTTATCGCCATTGCCGCCCCCTGCAGGATAAAGCCGATGATGACCGGCGAGAGGATGCACAAGGCCATGGGAATACTGAGACTCAGCATATAGCCAAATACCGCCAAGGGAACGACGATGGCGGACACTATATCCGGTATCTGATGGGCCAAAAATTTTTCAAGCCGTTCCACATCTTCGATAATCACCTTCTTAATTTCCCCCGCGGTGTTGCCGGTAAAGAAACCTAGGCCCAGCCGGGAAATATGCCGGCTGATCTCCCGACGTACGGCGTAGAGGGTGTTGAAGGCTCCGATATGAGAAAAACTCAGGGAAACAATCTGGAACAGGAATTTTAATACGATGGCGATTGCCGCAGTAATGCCGTACCGCAACGTCTCCGCCATGTCCATTCCTTCACTAAAAAGACAGAGGAAAGTCCGGTACACCATCACATAGGGCACGATGGCGCAAAGCCCCGACAGCGCCGCGAAGGGAGCCGAGGCGTAGAGCAGCAACCGGCTCTTCCCCGCAAGGGACAGTACATAGGTAATGCCGCTTTTCTCTTTTCTGTTCATGGATCCTCCTGTACATTACACCATATAGTTATATTAAACTAACATAATGGCTAAAAAAATAGCCGATTTTTCATTCCGGTACATTACGTGTTATAGTCTTCTTCCAACAGTTTTTTCCATCCGCCGGTACAGAAGGCGCTGTAGTTTCTCACATAATTCAGGGCCACATTCAAATCGTCAAACTGAAGCAGTATTTCAAAAAACCCAGCGTATTGACCCATAGTAACAAGGTACACCTCCTTTCTGGACAGTTTTCGTATCCTATAGCCCCGATTCCGGGCAGTCCGCAGATAACGCATGGTCAGGTCTACATCCATCCAGACAAGCCGTTCCTTAAAGTCCCCAAAGACCGTTTGTTTGGAAGCGGAGATCAAAAGTCGAACCGCAGCCAAATGATCATAGGCGTACCGGAATATCTTCTCCACCGTCCGGCCTGAATCCTCCCACATGGCGTTTAAGCCTTCGGAATCCAAAAGACCCTCATAGTGGTCCGTTTCTTCCCGCAGGGAGTCAAAAAATGTATGATACACCGGTTCAACCAGGGCCCGGTACAGACTTTCCTTGTCAGCGTAATGCCGGTACAAAGCCCCTGTGGTAAGGCCCGCCTCGGCGGCTATCTTCCGCAGAGAGGTCCCGGCGTAACCGTTCCGCAGAAATTCGGCCCCGGCGCTCTTGATAATCTGTGCAATAGTGTCAGATGGATCCGGCGGCATAGCTCTCCCTGTTCGATAACG
>JAIRLK010000300.1 GCA_031259515.1 Treponema sp.
GAACTTCCGCCGTATAAAGTTATCCCCTACAGGCTCCATTTCATTATCGCGATAATCGGTACTTTTGCAACCACCACTCCGCGCACGGTCCATCGGCGTATGTTCTCCCCCATAAATCCAAAAATTCCCGGCGGGGAAAGGGTGTATCTTCCAGGAAAAGCCGGGCGGAGATCCGAATAGCATCACGACACCGGGATCCCGGTTCACGTCCAGCAGCGCCTCGGCACTCATCACCATGCCGGGAATACAGAAGCCGCACTACAGCGCCCCAGCCTCAGCAGGTTGTCAAGACTAAAGAACGGGGTATAGGAAATAAGGAGTATCCACGGATTACAGGGAGTAACACAGTTTTTCGTATCAAACGTGTTCTTAATCGGTGAAATCTGCGTCGAACGTTAGTTCGCAATCTGCGGATGTTGTTGTATCATAGTATTCCTGTCATTTAGTCTTGACAGCCTGCTGGGTACTATCGCTTAACTTGTTGACAGGGGGAGACTTCCCCCTCCTTAACTTGGTGTAGTATACTAAAAACCATGAATACTCCTGATGCGGAACTTATCATCCTGGGGGGAGGGCCGGCGGGGTTAACGGCGGCTCAGTACGGAGCGCGGGCTAATCTTTCGGTTCTGGTGATCGAACAGTTAGCTCCGGGAGGACAGGCCCTCCTCATTGACAAACTTGAAAATTATCCTGGTATCGCGCCGGATATGTCGGGGTATGACTTTGCTGAGGGTCTGCGCCGCCAGGCGGAGGAATTCGGCGCTCAATTCCTTTCCGATTCGGCGCTGTCCCTGGAGAAGAAGGGAGACTCTTTCCGGATTACCCTGGGAAGCGGCGGAACCCTGGAAGGGCCAGGGGTCATTGTTGCGACGGGGACCAAACACCGTACCCTGAACATACCCGGAGAAGCCGAATTCTATGGCCGGGGCGTCTCGTACTGCGCCGCCTGCGACGGCCCCTTCTTCAAGAACAAAAAGATTTTCGTAGTCGGCGGTGGGGACGCGGCCTGCGGCGAGGCCCAGTACCTGGCCCGCCTTTCCCCCCAGGTGGTCCTCATCCACCGCCGGGACCGGTTTCGGGCTCAGAAGGCTATCGCGGAACGGACGCTCAAAAATTCCCATATCGAAGTGCGGTTCAATACTCGTATGCTGGAGATACGGGGGGACCGGCAGGTTTCCTCGGTAGTTCTGGAAGGTAATGATATGGGCACACGTTACGAGGAAGACGCGGCGGCGGTGTTCGTCTTTACCGGAACAGTTCCCCAGGCGGCGTTCCTTTCCGGCCTTAGTTCCGGGTCCTCCCCTGCCCTTCCTCAATGCGGTTATGATGAAAACGGGTATATTCTCACGGACCAGACCATGGCGACGACCGTTCCGGGGCTTTTTGCCGCCGGCGATGTCCGGGCTACTCCTTTCCGGCAGGTGGTGGTTGCCGCCGGTGAAGGGGCGGTGGCTGCCCACAGCGCTGCGGCGTACATAGCCGCCTTGAAAGGCGAAGCGTACCGGTGAAGCGTTTTACTCCGGCGCTGTTCGGAGCGGCCCTTATGCTGACCCTGTCCGATGCCGTCCAGGTTTTTTCCCAGGATTTTATGTCCCCCGAAGCGCCTGACATTCTTGCCGCCCGTATTCTGGAACGTATGACCGACGAACAGGCCCTGGCTCAGACCTTCATGCTGGGCTGGGTCGGCGCGGAGCCTTCCCCCCTCATCATGGACTGGATACGGGACCGGGACATCGGAGGGATCAAGATTTTCGGATGGAACACCGGAGATACCCGGAAACTTGCCGAAACCGTGGGGATTCTTCAGGAGACCGCCCTGCAAAGGGATTTGGGGATTCCCCTACTGGTGGCAACGGATCAGGAAGGGGGATGGATCCGGCATGTGAAAGGAATCACCAGCGAAACGCCGGGGAACATGGCTATAGGCGCTTCGGGATATCCCCGGGATGCCTACTTGTCGGGGTACTACATAGGCCGGGAACTGGCGATCCTGGGAATCAATATGAACTTTGCCCCTGCGGTGGATCTTTACACCAACCGGGATTCTACCCTGATAGGCCCCCGTGCTTTTGGGAGCGATCCCGTGCAGGCGGGCATCCTGGGGGCGGCCTTTGTGAAAGGCCAGGCTGCGGCGGGGATCATCTCCACGGCGAAACACTATCCCGGACATGGGGATACGGCCCTGGATTCCCACGGGGTACTCCCGGAAATCGACGCTTCCTTTGAGGTCCTGTGGGACCGGGAATTGATCCCCTACCGCATCCTGTCCCGGGAAAAGATTCCCGCCATCATGAGCGGTCATCTGGCGTTTCCCAATATTTTAGACGCCACAACCCCGGCTTCCCTTTCGCCCTGGTTTCTCCAGGATATACTGCGGGATCGCATTGGTTACGAAGGGCTTATCATAACCGACGATCTCTTGATGAACGGGGCGGCTGTAAGCGCCGGGAGTGTTTCCCAGGCGGCGAAACAGGCCCTCCTTGCGGGAAATGATATCGTCCTCCTGTCCAAAACCCCCAACCTGAGCGATCCGGTCTGGACATCCCTGGCGGCGGCCATGACACAGGAGCCGGAGTTTCGATCCCGGGTCCGGGACGCCGCTCTGAGGATTCTGACGGCAAAGCTCACCTATATGAGGGGGGAGAAAGCGGTTCCCTATGTGCCGGATATGCGTAAGGTGGAGACCAGCCTGCCTGACCCGGAAGGCGCCGCCTTCTTCCTGGAGCTGGCGGCCCGCAGCGTTACGGTGGTGAAAGGGGCAGCGAACCCCACCGGCGACCCCGGGGCGGAACCGATCATCCCCCTCAGCCCCGACAAGGCGGGGAAGGTGCTCCTGGCCGGCCAGTATCTGGACTTCTTCTCCATAGGCAGAAAAGCCTATCCGGGGGCGTCAGCTTACTGGTATGCGCCGGATCGGATACCCGATCTGGTAAACTATGCACGGTCGGCTGATACCATCATCTTCTGTCTTTCCGATGCGGCGGGATTGAGCCAGCTCCGGGCTTTGCGGCCCCTGGGGAAGCGGATCATCATCCTGTCCGTACTGAGCCCGGTATACCTGGAGGAAGCCTCCTGGGCCGACGGAGCCATAGCGCTCTACAGCTACGCCCCCGAATCCTTCCGGGCGGGTTTTTCCGTTCTCCTGGGCCGTATTCCCGGACGGGGAAGGCTCCCCTTCCCAGGATGAGCGGTTTCTCTTCCCTTTTTCGGCACAGCCGGCGCTCTTACTACTGGCATACGCTGAAAAAGCAGGACTTTCCGGCTGCCGAATCTTTTCTCATGGAACGGGAGAAAAACTGCGTAACCGCCTGCGCCTGTTTCATACAGGCGGAAAAGGCCGTCCACGCATGGTTTCTGCCCGATGCGGAGGAAAATATCGTTTCCCTTTTGCTGCATAATCGCAGTTCCCTTATTCCTGTCTTAGGGGAAAACAAGGATGTTCCGGCGCCCCGTTTTCTTGGACGTTTTTTGAACCGTATCCCCATACATTCCGTCCAGGGCGTTACCGGCGACGTGGAGGTCTTTGACAACTTCCTGATCAAGGCAGGGCGGCGGGCCGGCAGCCATATCGACTTCGACCTTATGTATACGGACCGGAAACCCTGGGCCGGGGCTTTACCCAGGGGATTGCCCGGCATGGTCCTCAGGCTGCCGGAAGAGACGGACCTAGACGCCCTGTTCCCCCTTCAGGCGGCGTATGAACAGGAGGAGGTACTGTCCCCGGGCGCGGCTTTTAATCCCGCTTCCTGCCGCTTAACCCTGGAGCGTATTGTCCGCCGGGAACATACGCTTGTGGCCTGTCTCGACGGTCGTATTGTGGGCAAAGCCAACACCAACGCCGAATCCTTTACCCGGTACCAGATAGGCGGTGTGTATGTGCAGCCGGATTACCGGGGCCTGGGGATAGCCACGATTATGACCGCCACTCTGGTGGGGGAACTCATTGCCCGGGGAAAAGGGGTGTCTCTCTTCGTAAAAAAACAGAACGCCGCAGCTAGGGCGGTATACCGGCGTCTCGGCTTTATGAACGCCGGGGATTACCGGATTACCTACTATTAATGTGAGGTGAGACAAAATAAAGAAACCTCTGCCAAGAATCTATTGCGATGTCGATGACTTCTGCACGGCTCTTGAAAGGCCCGTTGCTTGCCAGAAAACAAAAAGAGCCGATGGTTTCCGGCAAGCCGTCTATCCTTAAGCGAGGTGATGACCATCATCCTCTTGTTCCACCTCAGCGGCTGCCGTTGTTTCAAAGGGTATTACCTGCGGTGCGTCTGCTTTCAGCTTCCCAGGTATTTTCCTGCCCTGGTCAGTTACAACCGGTTCGTGGAACTAACCCGTTGCGCTCTCCTTCCCCTGCTCATCCATACCCAACTTTTCAGGCGGGGAAAGCTAGAGGAGTCAGTTTTATCGACTCCACCCTCCCTTAACGTATGCCATAACCGGCGTATATACAGCCGGAACGTTATGCGAAATGGGGCCTAAAATATTTGTAAGAATATTGGAAAAATAATTTAAGAAAATAAGGCAGTATTGGCAGCACGGCTGGCGGTATTGTAGGGAGCTTTCGCTATAAAATACTTTCTATGTATCTTCAAATCGTGCCTTGTACGCCGTTCCCCACTTCTCCATAACCTCAATAATGGGCCTGAGCGTTTCGCCCAATTCACTTAACGAATATT
>JAIRLK010000141.1 GCA_031259515.1 Treponema sp.
CATGAATACTGAAATCCGGTTGAACGGGAATTTTGTCGCCCTTCATCCCCACGGCTATACTCCCTTCCTTGCCGACCTTACCCCCTATGTGAAGTTTGGGAAGAAAAACCGCCTTCTCATCACCGCCAATAACGCCGCCCCAAAAAACAGCCGCTGGTATTCCGGCTCCGGTTTGTACCGCCATGTGGACCTGCTCACCGCGCCAAAACTGCATCTTGCGCCCTGGTCTATTTTTGCGTATACGAACCGGATTGAAAATGACGCGGCGTATCTCACCATTGAAGTTACGGTGGAAAATCATACGGACGCGGCCCGGACGGAAAAGATAGCGGTAACGCTGACACGGGAAGGCCAGGGAAACCCGGCGGCTTCCGGTGAGATTGTGGTACACATTCCGGCAATGGGCAGGCAAACAGGAAAGACGCCGCTTATTGTGGAAAATCCCGCACTTTGGGATATTGAGGACCCTCAACTTTATACCGTAAGGGCCGAACTGGGAAACGGCGACAGCGATACTGCGCTATTCGGCATCCGTACCATAACGGTGGATACCCGGAACGGCCTTATGCTGAACGGCAGAACCATCAAGATAAAAGGCGGCTGCGTCCACCACGACAACGGCATCCTGGGCGCAGCTTCTTTTTACGACAGTGAGTACCGGAGGATGAAACTCCACAAGGACAACGGTTTTACCGGTATCCGCAGCGCCCACAATCCTCCCTCCCGGGATATGCTTGAAGCCTGTGACCGGCTGGGTCTTTTGGTGCTGAACGAAGCTTTTGATATGTGGCAAATGTCGGATAACCAGAATGATTATCACCTGTTTTTTGATGCCTGGTGGAAACGGGACATGGAACTTTTTATGAAGCGCGATCGGAACCACCCCTCGGTTTTTATGTGGTCAATCGGCAATGAAATACAGGAACGCAACGGCCTTTCAAAGGGTTACGAACTTGTCGCGGAACTGGCCGCCTTTGCCCGGAGCCTTGATCACACCCGGCCTGTCACCAGCGCCATACCGATTACCTTTAACGGCCTTGATGATGACGATATGGCACAGATGATGTTGTCGTGGCAGAAAACAGAAAAAGATATGAAAGCCCCGGCCTTGCAATTGCAAAACGAGGGGAACTCCTTCTCCAACAAAATCTGGGGGCCAAAGACCGAACCCTTTGCCGCGTCTTTGGACGTGGTGGGATACAACTATCTTGAAGAACGGTACGAAGAAGACGGAAAAACCTATCCCCACCGGGTCATCTGCGGAACCGAAAGCTACCCCAGGAATTATGACCTGACTTGGGAAAAGGTAAAGAAACTACCCTATGTGATCGGCGACTTTGCATGGACCAGCCATGACTTTCTCGGTGAAGCCGGTTTAGGACAGACGGTGTACCTAAACGATGAGGAATTCAAAAAGTGCGTCTCCGTGGGGGGGCATTATTATTATCCGGTGTACTATCCCTGGCGGATAGCTTTCGCCGGGGATTTTGACATCTGTGGTTTTGACCGGACTCAATTACATTTTCGTAAAATTGTCTGGGGTTCCGATGAAACCTATTTGGTATCCCATATTCCCGCCAACATGGATAAAAACGAAGTTGTATCACGGTGGGGATGGCCCGAAGCATACCCCGAGTGGACCTTTGCAGGTTATGAAGGGAAACCCGTCAAGGTTGATGTCTTTTCCGCCGCAGAGGAAACGAAACTGTTCTTAAACGGTAAGAGTCTTGGCAGAAAACCCGTGGGAAAAGAACACCGGTATAAGGCGCAGTTCGATCTCCGCTACGAGCCGGGTACTCTGCGGGCGGTAAGTTTTAGCGGAGGCCGGGAGATCTCTTCCTGTGAAATAGAGACAACCGGCAAGGCTGCCGGAATACGCATTATTCCGGAGAAAAAAATACTGCACGCCGGAGGACAATCCCTCTGTTTTATCCGGGTGGAGATTGTGGACAATCAGGGCCGGAGGGTTCCCTTTGACGACAGGAAGGCAAAAGCGGAGGTAGCCGGGGCGGGCGCCCTTGCCGCCTTTGGCAACGGCCGGCCTATAACGGAAGAAAACTATACCACAGGGGAATTCACCTCGTACCTGGGCCGTTTTCTGGCGATCATTCGTTCCGGTTATGAAACCGGGGAAGCGGTATTGACGGTAAAAATTGAAGACATTGGCGAGGAAAGCGTTAGTGTCCCGGTACTTTAATAGGGAAATAACCCCTGGAGGGGTTAAAAAATAAGTTTGCAAGGAGTAAAAACATGAGAAAGGCAAGTGTTTCATTATTGGTTTTGTTTGTTGCCGGTATGTTATTTTTTACCGGCTGTTCTAAGGATTCTGACGCAAAAGCGGAGACTCCCAATCCGCAGGTTGTGGACGAACTGGTCTGGACCTACTTTACTTGGGGCATGATCCCCCCCGATACGCCAAAAGTTCAGGACGCTGTCAACGAATACCTGGCGACTAAAAATCTCGGCATCAAAGTAAAGCTTATGCCTATGGGGATAGGGGATTATATGCAGCGCATCCCCCTTATTCTG
>JAIRLK010000323.1 GCA_031259515.1 Treponema sp.
TAAAACCCGTATTCCAGGATCATGTTCCTTGAAATTTTACCCGTATTATGATAGCGTAAACGTCCACAAGGATTACATCTCATGGTAACCATGAAAGATATTGCCCGGCTGGCGAACACTTCAATCGGTACGGTTGACCGGGCTCTTAACAATAAATCAGGGGTAAAAAAAGAAACCCGGCAGAAAATTCTTCAAATTGCCGAATCGCTAAACTATACCCCCAACAACCTGGGCAAGGCCCTGGGTTTAAAAAAGCAGAACATCAAACTGGGATTCATTTTGGAACCCGTAAACAACCCCTATTTTGTGGAGCTTAAGCGGGGAGTGGAACAGCGGATAGTCGAATTGGGGCACTACGGCGTATCCTCTTACCTTTTTGTCATGAATTTTCTGGAGGAAAGGGAACAGCTTCAACTTATGGATAAAATGTACGATCTGGGGGTGTCGGGAATAGCGCTGAATGCCATCAATTCTCCGGGGGTGCGGGACAGGATAGACAGCTTTGTTGACCTGGGGATCAGGGTCGTCACCTGTAATACCGACAACATTGCCAGTAAACGAAGCTGCTTTGTGGGATTTGAAAACGAGCTAAGCGGCCGCCTTGCCGCGGAACTTCTGGCTAAATTTACCGGAGGACGGGGAAAATTCGTCGTTGAGGTGGGATTCAAATTCATACAGGCTCACATGGACAGACTCAAGGGCTTTACCGATAAAATAGCGGAATCCTATCCTGATATTTCAATAGTAAAGGTTCTGGAATCCGAAGAAGATAATCCTACGTCGGTAATAAACACCTTCAACATACTGGAAGCCTATCCCGATGTGAACGGATTTTACCTTACCTGTTTTGGTATTGAAGGCATAGTAAACGCGATAAAATTAAAAAAACCTGAAAAAAGGATAGAAATTATTTGCCACGATCTGATGCCCCCAACAGCCGATTACATAAGGCAGGGGCTTGTTTCCGCGACGATATGCCAGGATCCCGTAAAGCACGGTTATATGGCCATGAAGATATTAAGCGAGATGGTAATAAACAACCGGGAACCCAAAAAACAGATATACCTTACCAGTACGAATATAAAGCTTGCCGAGAATCTGGTTTCCAGCAGTGAAGACTGGGAAATTTAGCAATTTAGCGCGGGATCCGGCCGATCATCCAAAGTCGCTTTTGAAGTTCATTTTACTTTCCACGATTTCCGCGATTTTTTGGGCGCCTTTTTTCGCGTCCGCCTGGGGAATGCCCGCCTCTTTGTTCAGCGTTTTCTCGAAGAAGACGGCAAGGGACGTATAGAGATCGGGGAGGCGGTAGAAAACAAGCGCGAAATTGACGCCTGTGGGTTTCAGGATGGTAAAGGAGGAGAAGGACATCATAGGCTCCTTGGAGATCATGATCTTGCTCTGGTTTTTGGCGGTGATGATCTCCAGCTCGCTGAATCTGAGGGGTATCTGCTCACGTTCCGGGCGCACGAAGGGTTCGACGGCCTTACTGGGATAGGATGCCGGCTCAACCAAAACATGGAGCTTATTGCCGTTGGTCTGAAAGGTAAGCCCCGTGTCGTTAAGGTAAATGGTCTTTACCCCCGAATATGAAACGATTTCGTATATGGAGTAGGCGGTATTGGTATTGAAAAAAGAGGAGATTATATATCCCTCATCCTTGGGTAATTTATCATTGACATAAGCATCAAACAGATCCAGCGCTCTTGTAACAGCCATATTCCCTCCCGGGGTTTAATTTTTTGGAACTATTCAGCCGGGGGGGAGGTCTCCCCCCCGCGGCGCACACGGTCGCGCCGCTCCCCCCTCTGCGGAGCTCCGCCCCGCAACGCCCCTGGGCCAGGCGACGCAACATCCCCGCTTTACTAAATTTTCCTGTATACAGTTTAGCCTATCCGGAGAGTATTATCCAACAAAAAATGCCTTATTTCCGTGGAATTCTTTGGAATAATCATCCCTTTTCGCGCCTTTCCGCCTCCCTGTCATAGCGCCGCGCCCCTTCGGTGTCGCCAAGTTCCCGGGCCATGCCCGCCATGCGCCGGTAAGGGCGAGGATCCTTCCCGGATTTTGCCGCGGCTTCCCGGAAAATGTCGAAAGCCCGCTCTATTTTCTTTTCTTTGTACAGGAGATCGCCCAGGCTCAGAATCACCTCGAAGGGCAGGTTGTTGAACAGGGCCAGGGCCTTTTCCAGGACCAATACGGCGTATCCGGCGGCCCCGGCGCGGGTAAGGCAGCCGGTATACTCCAGGAGCAGTTCCGTATCGTCGGGCTTTTCCTTGAGGAGTCCCTTAAGGTAGAAGGCGGCTTCCCGGTAACGGCCGGTTTTACGGTAACAGTAGGCCAAAAGCCGGCGCAAAGTCGGGTTTTCTGTCTCCCAGGGGAGGAGAATTTCCAGCTCCCCCGCGGCCTGCCTGAAATCTTCCCGGTGTACCAGCAGCATGGCAAGCTCGCGGCGTATGCCGCGGTTATCGTCCCAGTGTTCCAGATAGCTGTGGTAGGCGGCAAGGAGCTTCCCATCGGCCCCGGTTTCCCCGTCCCGGAGCAGCCCTTCCCAGGCCGCGATGATCCCGAGGAAGGCCCTCTCATGCCCGGGGTTGATTTCGGCTGTTTTGGTAAACCAGGTTACCGCCGCTTCGAGCAGGCCCAGCTTGAGGCAGCGCTCGCCCAAAAGGAACATGATGTCCTCTTCCGGTCCCAGGATACGGATCGCTTTTTGAAGCAATTCAACCGCCTGCCTGTCCTGCGCCTCGGTGGTGTCCCCGGCGGGGAGGGAGGTCTTCACTTCCAAAAGTACCGTAAAGCGCCGGATAATGTCGCCGTCCCCGGAAAGCTCTTTCACCTTCCGCAATGCCTTTCTCAGGGTTTTCCAATCCCCGGCTTCCCGGCTGGTCATAAGCATCGCGTACCAGATACGGACTTCCCCCCCGGCCAGTTCCGCGGCCCGGTTAAGGTGGTTCAGAGCGGATTCGTAGTTTCCCAGATTCCGCTGGGCTTCGGCGTACATGGCGTGGATCGCGGGATCGGGCCGCCGGGTTTTGAGCCAGGTCCGCGCCGCGTCGGCCGCCTGCCGCCATTCGCCCTTGTCCAGGAAAGAACGGATCATGAAGCGATCCACAAGCTCGCCGTTCCAGGGGAGGTTCTCCGGAATGTTTCCGGCTTCCCCGCCGCCGGCCGAGCGGATGATCTCAAGGTCTTCCAGGGCTTCCCCGTCCCGGCCCAGGGCCATGAGTATGGAAGCCCGGTACCACCTGATATGGGTATCGCCGGGGGTACAATGCAAGGCTTCGGTGTAATGGGCGGCGGCCTCGGCAAGCCGGCCTGTTTCGCGGCAGGCCCGGCCCAGTTCCAGATGGATCAGGGGGATATTTTTAACTTCCTCGCGGCCGTTTTCCAGTACAAAGTTGAGCGTCTGTATTCCCAAATCGTAGTCTCCGGCCCTGCAGAGCTTGATGCCCCTGATAAAAAGGGCGTTGAGATAGGCCCGGTAGACGCGCCTTTGTCCGGCGGGGGAAAGTTTCTCCCGGAAAACACCGGCTTCTACGGCCTGCCGGAGGATATTTACCGCGGCCCGGGAGCGGCGGGCCTTGAGGCAGGCGGTTCCCAGGAGAGCCAGGGCGAAAATATTGCCCGGATCGTGTTTAAGGCTGTCTTCGAGGAAAGGAATCGCCTGCTGGTTCATACCCAGCGCAAGATAAGCGCGGCCGGCAAAAAAATAACCCGGCGGGGAATTGGGCCGCAGGCGGATGAATTCGCCAAAAGCCGCAAGCGCCCCGGAATAATCCCCCAGGGCATGGTAGGAACGGCCCAGGTAAAGGTAGGCTTCGGGCGGGGCGTCCCAGGCGGCGATGAGGTTTTCGAGGATTCGCGCCGCTTTCGCGTAATCACGCCCCGTACCCGCGCGGAGTGCCTCTTTAAGTTTTTCCCGCCGCCTATCCCGTCCCAAACGCCCCCCGTCTGATCGCGGCGCCTTACTTTGCCCGGGACAGGGTTACCGCCGCGGTAACCACAATATCCTCGACCGAAGCGCCCCGGGAAAGATCGCTTATCGGCTTGGCAAAACCCTGGAGGAAGGGGCCGAAGGCTTCGGCCTTGCCCAGGCGCTGTACCAGCTTGTAACCGATGTTCCCCGCTTCAAGGCTGGGAAACACCAGGGTGTTCACCTGGCCGCGGATAGGGCTGCCCGGCGCTTTTTTGTCGGTTACCGAGGGGACAAGCGCCGCATCGGCCTGAATTTCCCCGTCAACTTTAAGATCGGGGGCTTTTTGCTTTACAAGGTCCAGGGCGTTCCGTACCTTCAGCACTACCGGGGTATCGCCGCCGGAGCCCTTGGTGGAAAAGGAGAGCAGGGCCGCTACGGGCTCCACATCCAGGAATTCCCTGCATGATTGGGCGGCGCTTACCGCGATATCCGCAAGCTGCTCCGTGGTAGGTTCAGGGACCACCGCGCAGTCCGAAAAGATAAGCGCCCCGTCAACGCCCCATCTGGGATCGGTAGTCTGGACTACGAAACAGGAAGACGCCGTTTTGGAACCGGGCGCGGTGCCGATTATGCCAAGTCCCGCGCGAAGTACGTCCGCGGTGGCGCTTTCGGCCCCGGCCACCATCGCGTCCGCCTCGCCGAGATGAACCATCATGGCGCCCCAGCGGAGGAAATGGGAAATATCCTTTGTTGCCTTTTCAATGGTGACGGGATTGGGGATTACGGCGCCTTTCGCGATTTTGGCCTGTTCCTTGGCGTGGAGAATATCGTAGTAGGCTTGGGCGTATTTGCCCAGATTGGGGGAGAGTTCAGGGTTGACGATGTTGATCCCCAAAAGGTCCACCCCTTCTTCCAGGGCAATCTCCTGTATATCCGATTCCTTGCCAACCAATGTCACCAAAGAGGCCAGACCCTCATCGAGAATGATCCGGGCGGCCCTGATCGTGCGGGGTTCGGTCCCCTCCGCCAAAACCAGCCGGTTTTTCAGGGATTTGGCCTTGGCCTTCATGTCTTTTACAAAATCCATAGTACACTCCTTCAATTATTTGATTAAGGCCGTTTCAAAATATTAAAATTTGAAACGGCAGCCTTGATTTTTGGTAACTGTTCAGCCGCCTCAATAAGTTTACGCTTTCAGGGCCAATCACACAAGGCCTATTGACCCTAAGCGCTCTACCGGGTAAATTTATAAAACCGGGGGTAAACAGGGCCAACATGACCGATATTCATAATGATGTGCTTGAAGACGAGGATTTTGACACCATCCTGTCCGGAGATATAGATTTTTCAGGAACCCTTAATTTTGACAAGCCGTTTCTGATACGGGGCAAAGTTTCCGGAATAATCGACGCTAAAGGGCTCCTGGTCATCGATGAAGGCGCCCTGGTAGCGGCCAATATCAACGCTTCCCGGGTGATAATCCGGGGAACCGTCAAGGGTGATATCAATGCGACGGAAAAAGTCGAAATAACCGCCACCGGCAGATTAACAGGTAATGTAACTGCCCCGGAAGGCAGTTTTTTTATGGAAACCGGTTGCATGTTTAACGGTACCTGTACCATGGTTGACGGCGGCGGCAGGCAGCCTTAAGGTAGCGCTTCCATTCTGACGAAATATTAATATGAGGAAAAGAGCGTATTTTGCGGGCCTATTACTGATTATACTTCCCCTGAGCTGGGTTTTTGCCCAGACCCGGCCGGATGCGCTCGTTGAGTACCGGAATGGAAATTACGAAAGGGCCGTGGAAATATGCGTGAATGAAATCCGGGAAAACCGGAACAATATGGAAGCCCATGTTGTTATATGCTGGAGTCTTATTCAACTGGGCCGGTACGGGGAGGCCCGTACCTACGCGCTGGAGGGCAGAAGCATCAGCCG
>JAIRLK010000333.1 GCA_031259515.1 Treponema sp.
GAAAACCCGAAAAAACCGCATCCCCCACACAACCACAAGTCAAACTGTTGATGGGAGGGGATTTCGGTATTTTCCCCCCTTAACTTGTTGACAGTGGGTGACTATCCCCTTGGGCAGACCTCTGAGCGTGAGATATTTGAAAAATTCATACGCCATTTTTTGAACCCGTTGATCATCGGATTCCATGACCCGCCTAGAGTTTTCTTTCACAATTATCATCTCTGATCCTCCTAAGTTTATCTCTATCCATTATAATAGTTTAACTCTTCCAGTTAAACTTTAATTTCTTATAGGGAGAAAAAAGTAAAGATATTTTTCAATTCTGGACGATTCGAAGTGTTCCCTAACAACACGCCTGACTTGACTACCAAAAATAATATATCCGGCTTGTTTTCCGTAGATAAACAAATCATTCCCGGAAACTTTTAATCCTGTTATTGGCTGATCGCCCAAAGGAGGACGATCAGGGCCTACTTCATAAAAAGTAACGCCTTTACGCCCGGATAACGCTTTAAATACCCCAAGAGCATCTTTCCATGTTATATCCCATGTAGAGTCTTTGCCGGCTTGTTGTTTTCTTTGAGCCACTTCAATATCTCTTCGGCAAGTTTTTTATTAAATTTCTTTTGGTTTAATACCCCGCCCCTTGGGGCGGAATACTGGGGGTGTGGGGGATTTGTTCCCCCACATACGCAAAGATTTCAAGGAGAAATCTTAAATACCCCGGAGCTCTGCTCCGGGGATTCTTTATTTTCTTAAATTATTTTTCCAATTATTCTTACAGAAATTTTAGGCCCCATTTCACATAACGAGGTATCCATGTGAAGGGCATCGGAAAAAAATAGTTCCGGTAAAAAATGACATACATGCCTCCCGGAAGTCCGCGGTTTCCTAATTTTTTCGTAGCCGGGAAAGGCTGTCCACGGCTACAACGATGACAAGGACTCCGCCCTTGACCACCTGCTGGAAATAATCGCTGGTACCGGCTACGGCCAGGGCATTGGCAAGGACCCCCATTACCAGCATACCGCCTATCATACCGGTAGCTTTGCCTTCACCGCCCAACACACTGATACCCCCTACCACACAGGCGATGAGGGCATCCATCTCCATATTGACCCCCGAAAGGGGCTGGCCCGAATTGATCCGGGACATCATGACAATACCGGAAACGGAGGCCAAAAGGCCGCAAATAACATAGGCGATTACCCTGATACGGATAACGTTGATCCCCGAGAGACGGGCCGCCTCCTCGTTGCCCCCTATGGCGTAAAACTGCCGCCCCAGATGGGTCTTGTTCATGATGACCGCGCCGGCAACAATGACAAAAATCATGATCAACACGCAGACGGGGACTAGCTTGAGGATATAACCTTGGCCGATGATCCTGACGCTTGACGGAATTCCGTATACCGGGTAACCGTCGGTGATGATAAAGGCCATGCCGCGGCAGGCATAGCCCATTCCCAGAGTCATTATGAGGGGAGGCATACGGGTATAGGTGATGATAACGCCGTTTACCAGTCCCACAAAAATACCTATGCACATGGCGAGCAGGACAGCCGCAACTGGCGGCAAGGCATAGTTGACCATGAAGAACGCCGAGGCAACCCCGGCCAGGGGGATCATAGCGCCGACGGAAAGATCGATGCCCCCGGCTATGAGGACAAAGGTCAACCCAACAGCCAGGATCCCGATGTTCGATACCTGCCGCAAAATGGTTATGAAGTTTCCCGAACTGGCGAAATTCGGGACAAATATCGAAAAGATCACCACAAGACCCGCTAGCATTATCCAAACGGCCTGATTCCGAAGTTTTCCAGTGATGTCTTTTACATTCAGGTTTCCCATTGAAGCGCTCCCCTTGAATTTTTATGGAATTTTTATGTCTGGCCGGAGGCGAGACGCAACACCCGTTCCTGGGAAAATTCGTCCCGTTGCAGTTCCCCGGTCTGCCGGCCTTCACACAGTACGATAATTCTATCGGACATACCCAAAAGTTCTTCCATATCCGAAGAAACCATAATGATGGCCTTACCTTGTTCACAAAGGTCGTTCATCAGTTTGTAAATTTCATAGCGGGCGCCCACGTCAATACCCCGGGTTGGTTCGTCGAAGATCAGTATATCGCAGTTGGCGGCCAGCCATTTGGCCAGGGCCACCTTCTGCTGATTTCCCCCCGAAAGATTGCGGGTAATCTGCATGTGACCGGGAGTTCGTATATCCAGCGCCGTGATCAGATCGCCGGAAACCTTTTTCTCCTGAATTTGATTCAAAAAAGAAAAATTTGAAAGTACCTTCAGAATGGCAAGGGAAATGTTCCAGCGTACCGGAAACCCCAATACCACCCCGTGGAGTTTGCGATCCTCCGGTATGAGCCCCATTCCCTTACCCACCGCATCCCCGGGATTTTTGATATGAACTTCCCTGCCTTTAAGCTTTACCGTGCCGCCGCTTTTTCGGTCCGCGCCGAAAAGAAAACGCATGGTCTCTGTTCTGCCGGCGCCGACAAGTCCGGCGAAGCCGAGTATCTCCCCGGCGTGAACCGTAAAATCGATTTTTTCCACCCCGGGGCCGCTCAGGGAGGAAACTTCCAGCGCCGCCCCGCCAAAGACATTGTTCCTGGGCGGATAGGCATCACTGATCTGCCTGCCCACCATAGCCCGGATAAGCTCGTCCCTGGTGATTGCGGAGGCATCGGCTTCCATTACAAGGCAGCCGTCCCGCATGACCGTAACCCGGCTGGCGATACGAAACACTTCGGGGAGCCTGTGGGTAATAAAGATAACCGTTACTCCTTCTTTTTTCAAAACTGCCACAATATCCAGGAGTATATCGGTCTCATTTGTGGTAAGCGGGGCGGTGGGTTCATCCATGACCAGAACACGGACGTTTCTTGAAAGGGCTTTAGCGATCTCTACCATCTGCTTGTAAGCGACACTGAGTTCCCGTACCAGGGTTTTGGGATCAATGTTGATCTGCATCTTTTTGAAAATATCCGCCGCTTTCTTTTCCGCCCGGACGCGGTCGATAAACAACTTATTCCCCGGCAGGTTTCCCACGAATACATTTTCCGCCGCGCTAAGGGAAGGAAGGAGATTGAATTCCTGGTAGATCACCCCTATGCCCAAATTCCGGGAAAGATAGGGAGTCATAGTGGTATACACCGTCCCATCCAGAACTATCTCTCCCCTGTCGGGGCTGACGGCCCCGGAGAGGACCTTAATAAGGGTAGATTTCCCCGCCCCGTTTTCACCCACCAGGGCATGAACCTCCCCTTTCCGGAAACTTACCGAAACATCATTCAGGGCGAGAACACCGGGGTACTGTTTTGAAATATGCCGTAATTCCAAAAGTGTATCGTTTGCCATTAAAACTCCAAACGGATATCGCGTAACGCACGGGATACGGCAGACCGCACCGCAAAGAACCGCCGATCGCTCGGGACCGGCGGTTCTTCTCCGGCCATGGATTGGGCTACCTTACGTCGGCCTGAGAAACTGCCGTCATAGGCAGATAGAGCATTTTCTGAGATTCATCATAGTTGCCGTTAAGGGCAAAGTCTATGCCGAGATCAAAGAGCTTGCCGTACATACCGACCGCGTCCATGTCGAGGCTGGCCTGGAACATGCCTCCCTCTTTAAGCGCCCGTTTGGCATCTTCGCTGTAATCAATGCCGAAAAGGCCGACGCGGTGATTTTCGAAGGTCCATCCTGCTGCCTTGAAGGCCTCCCCCGCGCCG
>JAIRLK010000334.1 GCA_031259515.1 Treponema sp.
CTTTGACAGACATTTCAATTAAATCGGTCAAAGCTAAAAGGAATAAAACTAAAACAAGTATACCTATAACAAACTGATGATAAACTGACTGAAGCACAATAAACAGACAAAAACAAAAATATATTGACTTCAATACAGATAAACTTAACCAGTTTACATCGTTATCAATGAACGGCAAAGTTTTTTTAAATTTAAGTACACTGCAAACAAACAAAAACAAACCAGTGCAAGGGTCTTTAGATGTCATGCTTCTTGCCCACGGAAAAGTTATAAGAAGCAACAAATTTATATCAAGGAAGTGGGTGAGTAAAATATCCATTTTTTATACCTCCTTTGTTCACAAGATGTTTGTTATGAATATAAGGTAGTGCTGGAGCACATGGGGAACAATTCCGGCATAACCGCTCTAACAGATTTATATCCATATTTAATAAGCTCAGACGGTGTTATTTCCAATATAGTATCTTACAACACGGCGTTATGTCAAGAATTTTCAACAGGGCCAGCAATTTTACATTTAGGCCATTTGAGCCGGGGCGGGATATAAAAATAGTCTCTAAATGGCCAAATTTGGCGGTTTCGAGGAGGGAAAGGAGTCACTGATCCGGAGAATTGTGCCCCTGCAAGGGTAAATGTAAAATTGCTGGGGGCGGAACCCCGCATTGCCGGCGCTTCAACTTTTTGGTATAATCAAGGTTGCGGCGGCTAAAGCCGCAGGGGAGTAACAGGATGAACGAACGGCTTGAATCCATTTTGCGCAAACACGATGAATTATCCCGCATGATCCAGGACCCGGATCTAGTAAAAGATCAGAAGAAGTACCGGACTATTATGAAAGAATATTCCCAGGCCAGCGCGGTTGCCGGCTCCTGGAAGGAAATTGAAACCTTCTCCCGGCGAATTGCCGATGCCAAGGCCCTGTTTCAGGACGAAAAAGACCCGGAAATGCGGGAACTGGCCCGGGAGGAATACCGGGACCTGGAACAGCGGCTCACCGAGGCCGAAGACCGGCTCAAGATACTCCTTATCCCCAAAGATCCCTTGGATGAAAAGAACATCATCATGGAAATCCGGGCTGGTACGGGAGGCGAGGAGGCGGCCTTGTTCGCGGCGGACCTGTTCCGCATGTATTCCCGGTTCGCGGAAACCAAGGGCTGGAAGTTTGAGATCATGAGTTCCAACGAGACGGAACTGGGGGGCTTTAAGGAAATCGTCTTCTCTATCAGCGGCAGCAACGTCTACGAGAACCTCCGCTACGAATCGGGAGTACACCGGGTTCAGCGGGTCCCCGCCACCGAAGCTTCTGGCCGCATCCATACCTCCGCGGTAACGGTGGCGGTCCTCCCCGAAGCTGACGAGACGGAAATCGACCTGCGGCCGGATGACCTGAGAATAGACGTGATGAGGGCCGGCGGCCCCGGCGGCCAGTGCGTCAACACCACCGATTCGGCGGTGCGTATCACCCACCTTCCTACGGGGGTAACGGTACACTGCCAGGATGAAAAGAGCCAGATAAAAAACAAGGCCAAGGCCATGCGTATACTCCGGGCCCGTATTTACGACTTGGAAGAGGCCAAGGCCCAGTCGGAACGGGCGGAGGCCCGGAAAAACCAAGTGGGATCCGGGGACCGATCCGAGCGGATCAGAACCTACAACTTCCCACAGAACCGGATGACTGATCACCGGATCAACCTTACCCTCTATAAGCTGGACCTTATCATGCAGGGAGATGTGGAAGAACTCTTCGACGCCCTCAAGCTGTCCGCCCGGGAGGAACTGTTGGGAACAAAGACCGAAACCAGGACCGAATCTTCCTCTCATACCGGGTCCAATGAAAAGGCTGATGCCAGGACGATAAAATCCAGAGTTCCTGTGCCGGAACCGGTAGAATGACCGTTGGGGACGCCGCTATTCGCGGGGCGGCCTTCCTCAGAGCCGCCGGTCTAGCAAGCCCGGTCCTGGACGCTTCCCTTCTCCTTGCGGACATCCTCAATACCGACAAGGTCGGCTTGATCCTCGCCGGGCCGGAACCTCTTGTTGAAGATGCATACCGGCGGTTTGAGCAATCCCTGGAACGCCGCCGGGCCGGGGAATGTGCGGCCTATATTCTGGGCCGCAAAGAGTTCCGGGGGCTGGACTTCACCGTAACCACCGACGTCCTGGTCCCCCGGCCCGACACGGAAACCCTGGCAGAGGTTGCCCTGTCCCGCATAGATGAACGTACCCGTACCCGGGCCGGTGTCTCCTCCCCCGCACCGCTTGCCCTGCTGGACCTCGGTACGGGTTCGGGCGCACTGGCCGTCACCCTGAAACACGAACGGTCCGCGTTGCGGGTCTGCGCTTCGGACATCTCGGGCAAAGCGCTGGAGGTTGCCCGAAAAAACGCCTTGAAAATCCTGCAACCCACGACGGGCGGGGAACTCCCCATCAGCTTCATCGAAAGCGATCTCTTTGACCGTATAGGGGCCTCCCCCGGACCCGTCCGTTTCGACTTCATCATCAGTAATCCTCCCTATGTTCCCACAGCGGTTCTGGTGGACCTTGCCCCGGAAGTACGGCGGGAACCCCCTCTTGCCCTGGACGGGGGCAAAGACGGACTGGACCTTATCCGGCGCATTATCGCCGAGGCCCCGCCCTTCCTTTGTCCCGGCGGAACCCTGCTTATGGAAGCGGACCCGGATCAGATACGGACTATCGCCGGTATACTTGAATCGCGGGGATATAGTGATATACAAATGTATAGAGATTTGGCTGGGCAGATGAGGGTTATCGGCGGAAGCTATTCAGCATAAATTCCCGTGTCGGCCTGCGGCAGGGATACATTGCTCTGCCTTAAAAAAGGAATGAAAAAAACAAGTACGGATTTCTTCAAAAAACTTGAAGCCTATGACCAGGCGGATAGAGACCGGATAGTGAACGCGGTAAAATGGGTGGAAAGAGACGGTTCCGGTTTGCCGCCGCCGGTGCGAAACCTGGAGGCGGCGGCCATACTTACGGACCTCAACCTGGACGCCGATACCGTCATCGCCGCCCTGCTCCTCAACTCTCTGGAAGAAACCGGCGTTACCGGTAACCGAATAATCGAACGGTTTAGCCGCCCGGTGGCTCTCTTGGTGAAAAGCGTTACCAGGATCGCCGATATTTCCGCCAAGAACAAAACCATACAGGAAGCGGAAAACATCAGGAAGATGCTCTTCGCTATGGTTAACGACATACGGGTCATCTTCATCAAACTGGCGGTAGTCCTCTCCGATATGAGAACCCTAGAGAGCTTCCCCCAGGCGGAACGGAAACGTATAGCCCAGGAGTGTCTGGACATTTACGCGCCTCTGGCGGACCGCCTTGGTATATCCTGGATGAAGGATGAACTGGAAGACCTTTCCCTGAAAACCCTTAACCGGGAAGCTTTTGCCCAAATCAAGGAAATCGTATCCTTGAAAAAAAGCCAGCGCGAAGTTTTCTTGAATACCCTCCAGGAAACCATCAAAAAAGAAGCCGCCGCCTTAGGTATTACCATCGAAGTTGAAAGCCGGGCCAAACATTTCTATTCGATTTATCAAAAGATGAGGAAGCGGAATAAAAGCGCTGACGACCTCTACGATCTCTTTGGCCTCCGCCTCCTCTGCAACAGCATAGACCACTGTTACGCCCTTCTCGGCATGGTCCACCGTCTCTGGAAACCCATGGAAGGCCGTTTCAAAGATTATATCGCCATGGGGAAGTCCAACGGCTACAAGAGTCTCCATACTACGGTCTTTGTAACCGATGTCCCGGCTGCGGAAACCGCCGCCCCTCTTCCCGACAATGGTGAAATTATCCCCGGCAGACCCTTTCCCTGGTCGCCCTTACGGGTAAGATACGGCGTGGGAGCGAGCGGAGGCATCCCCTTGGAAATCCAGATCCGCACCTTCGAGATGCACCAGATGGCTGAATACGGCGTAGCCAGCCATTGGCTTTACAAGAAGGGCTCTACCAGCGAAATCGTGCGCCCTGCTGATGTAGCCCTGATCAACCGCCTCAAGGACTGGAGACTCATAGAGACCGAGGCCAGAGATGACCAGGGATCCGAGTCCTTCCTGGAGGATATCAAGCGGGAACTGCTCAAGGATTCCATCTATGTTTTTACCCCCCAGGGCAAAGTGATAGAACTCCCCGCTGGAGCCACGCCTATAGACTTCGCCTACGCCATCCATTCCGCAGTGGGGGAACACTGTATGGGCGCCAGGGCCGACGGCGGCATCATCCCTTTGAGCTCTGAATTGAAAAATACCCAGGTTGTGGAAATCCTGACCTCTACAAACGCCCGGCCCCACATCAACTGGCTGCGCATCGTAAAAACCGCGAAGGCCCGAAACAAGATCCGTTCTTGGCTCCAGCTTCATGACGACTCGGTGATCATCGAAAAAAACGCGGCCCCCAAAAAGAAGGAAGCCCCCAAAGAACCGGAGAAACCTAAAGAGGACGAGGGTGCGGCACAGACGGAACCGGCGGCCATACAGAGGGTTGTCTCCTCACCGGAAGCGAACAAAATCCGGGTCCGGGTGGGAGACGAAAAAAACATGATGATCCGTTTCGCAAAGTGCTGTAATCCCGTGCTGGGAGACCCTATCACCGGGTATGTTTCACGGGGACGGGGCATCATTGTTCACCGGAAGAATTGCCGCAGCATTAGGAATATCCCGGACTTTGCCGAACGCCGCATTGACACCGAATGGGAAAGCGCCGCCGCCTTGCTGGTCAAATGCTTCAAAGTCAATGCCCGGCTCTCCTCGAACCTCTTCTCGGAAATAGAGGGCGCCATCCGCAAATACCAAGGCCACCTCATTGAGGGTCGTCTGGAAGAAACCAGTTCCGGCCACATGACCGGCTTTTTCGT
>JAIRLK010000136.1 GCA_031259515.1 Treponema sp.
TTGGACCCCTTCCTGATCAAAGCTGTTGAGGTTCCATACAAAGCCCTGGAACATGACCTTGTTCTCAAAGTGGGCCAGGAGCGCCCCCAGGGCCGCAGGGGTAAGCCGCTTGCCGTAAATGAGGCTTGAAGGCCGTCCGCCGGGGAATTCTTTGGTCTTGTCCCCATCTGAAGCCTGTCCTGGGGCATACCCCTTGGCAAAGGCCACGATCTGGGCGGCGAGATTGGCCTTGAGTTTGGTCTGGCTTGTCGAGCCGTCCACCTCCACATCGTCCCCCCGCTGGCTTTCTGCGAATCCCACGAACTGAAGGGGCACGGGGTCCGTACCCTGGTGGAGCAGTTGGTAGAAGGAGTGCTGGCCGTTGGTTCCCGGCTCGCCGAAGACCACCGGACCGGTGGAATACGGGAGGGGGCTGCCGTCCCGGTTGACCCGCTTGCCGTTGGATTCCATATCAAGCTGCTGGAGATGGGCAGGGAACCGGGATAGGGCCTGACTGTAGGGCAGGATGGCCGTATAGGGATACCCAAGGAAGTTCCGCTCCCACACGCCGATAAGGGCATCCAGCAGAGCGGCGTTGGCGGAAAGGTCTGGTTTTAGGGCCAGGGCATCCGCTTCGTGGGCGCCCGCAAGGAGTTCTTTGAAGACTTCGGGACCAAAGGCCAGGGAGAGGACCACGCCGCCTACCGCAGAAGTGGAAGAATAACGGCCGCCTATGAAGTCGTCAATATAGAAGGAGTCGAGATAGTCCGGATTATGGGCCAGGGGGCTGGTCTCACTGGTAACAGCCGCCATGTGTTTGCGGGGATCGAGGCCCGCCTTCTTCAGTTTATCCTTGACGAAGAGTTCGTTTGCCAGGGTTTCTTGGGTAACACCGCTTTTGGAGACCAGGACAAACAGCGTCTCATCCAGGGGAACCGAGGCCGTTACCAGGGAGGCGTCATCGGGGTCTACGTTAGAGATGAAGGCCGCCCGGAGCCGACGCTTCCCTTCTTTGGCGGCCCAGTTCTCCAGGGCCAGACAGAGGGCCCGGGGTCCCAGGTCGGAACCTCCTATGCCTATCTGCACCACTGTGGAAAACGTTTTGTCCCCAGAAGGGCGGATTTTCCCTGAGCGGACCGCCTCGGCAAAGGCGGAAAACCGGTCCAGTTCTTCCTGATAAAAAGCGCCCAAGTCCCTGCCTTCACAGATCACCTGCCTGCCGAGTTGTCCCCGCAAGAGGTGATGCAGGACCCGCCGTTTTTCCCCCGTATTAATGATTTCCCCATCCAGAAGGGCCTGGTACTTGGCGATAAGCTCCTGCTCTTCGGCCAGGGCGCTTAGGGCGTCCAGAACCTCCTGGTCTACCCGCTTGGCCGCCCAGGAATATGAGAGACCCCCTGCCATAGGAACCAGGCTATTTTTAATCCGCGAGGCAGTCAAAAGAGCGGTAAAATCAAACCCTCCCGCCGCCTGAACTAAACCCGAAAGTTTTTTATACGCCGCTGTTTTATCAAAATCAACAAATCTCATCTTTAAAGTTCTCCCACCTGTTATCCTGTTTTTTTAAGAACCTGCAAGGTATAAATATGCAATAAATTGCATATTTATACTATATTTATGCGCGAAGCGCGACAGGCTCTAAGAAAACCCGTCTCCTGCCGGGACCGCATCTTGGAGGTTCACCCGGGATTAATCTTCAAGTTCCGGAATCATTTCTCTCATCCGGTTTATAAAATCCTCCCCGGTAAATCCTTCCCTAAGGCATACAAAAACCGTGTTATCCCGGCCGGCAATCGTTCCCAGTACATCGTCCAGGCCCAGATTATCCACCGCTAGGGCCACCAAATCGGCATACCCGGAATAGGTTTTGATTACCACGATGTTTCCGGACCACTCTATGGAAACATACCCCCGCAGGAAATCGTGGGCATAGGTACGTTCGGATTCTTCCCGTTCTTCATCCCCGGGAAGCGAGTATACGTATCCATTATGGCCGTCTGAAATTTTCCCCACTTTAAGGAGCTTCAGATCCCGGGATAAGGTAGCCTGGGTTACGACAAACCCTTCTTTCTGAAGATGTCCCAGAAGAACTTCTTGAGATTCAATACGATACGTTCTTATGAATTTACGGACCGCTTTTAACCGGACTAGTCGCTCTTTCAACCAACACCCCGAATAATTATTCTTGACTAAGCTTAATTATACATACTAAAGAGATTTTTTACAAGTGTAAGACACACCGTAATTTAACATTTCATTTGTAATAGCGGTTTTCCCAAAACTGAAGTTTTGGGAAAACCACGTTACCTCCGGGGGGGCTGCGGGGCAACGGAGAACCGCAGGGCCGAAGCAAGTACGATCCTTCCCCCGCTTTAACGTGTTAGAGCCTGCAAGGTATAAACATGCAATAAATTGCATGTCTATACTATTTTATGCGCGAAGCGCAACAGGCTCTTAACGGTTGTTTTGGAACAGTCCCGAATATCAAAAAATTGCCTATTGTGTTCGTGGTGAGTTCTGCCGATACTTAATAGGGGAGGTCTCTTTTGGGGATACTGTTTATAGGATTGTCTGGAAATCAAAAGGAAATCGCGCTGGGGCCGGATACGGGGGGTTTTACCAATTTCATTGTTTCCGTAGCGATGCCGGAAAACAAGGAGGATGGATATATGGCCGTTACCTTTCCCGAGGGGGACATTGAAGCCCGGGCCGATTTTTTTCCTCCCCGTGGGAAGGGATCGCCGATTTCAGACGAATATATCTCCGCGCTTCTGGCAAAGCTCAATATAGTCCATGGGATACAATGGGAAGCCATCAGAGAAGCTGTAACCGCCTGTATCCTCAACAAGCGAGTAGTTAAAGATGTTCTTATTGCCCGGGGGGATCCTCCGGTAAACGAAGTGAACGAGTATTTCGAGCGGAATCCCAATCTTGTGGCATCCTATCTGCCGCCGGATGGACAGGATCAGGATCATCCCCGGAATGCCCGGGTGGATTACCGGGAATACTCTCCCTTCATCATCGTCAAGCATAACCAGGCGCTGGCAAAATTCCATCCCCGGAAAGTAGGCCAGGACGGAAGGAATATTCATGGTGCGGCAGTCCCCTACAAGTCCATCAAGATAGACGGAGTCGAGGGGGGCGAAAACACCCGGTTCGACGGGCAATTTCTTGTCGCCGAAATCAATGGGCAGCTTGTGGAAGTCAACAAGGTGATGAACGTCCGGGATTCCCTGGTCATCAGGGGGGCCGTGGGGTACGCCACGGGAAACATCGTGTTCCCCGGAGACGTGATCATCCACGGCCCGGTTTCCGATGGATTCACGATCTATTCCGGAGGATCCGTAACCATCAAGCAGACCTTCGACGTTACGGATGTGATCACCAAGGCGGACCTCAATGTAGCGGGCGGCATTATAGGCCGGGGCCGGGCGCTTGTGAAGGTCGGAGGAAACCTCAAGACCAGATTTATCGATAACTGCCGGGTAGCCTGCCGGAAATCTATAATCGTTGACAAGGAGATCCTCAATTCCAAGATATTCACCATGAATACCCTGGAAATGGGGGACAAAAGTATCATCCTGGGAAGCGAAGTTTACGCCATCCACGGGATTAGGGCGGGGAGCATAGGCAGAAAATCCGGCAAATCTTCCCAGATACACTGTGGCGTTGACTTTACCCTTCAACAGGAACAGGAGAAATGCAACACCCGGTTGCGTATGCTGACGGCCAAACTGAAAAAACTCCGGGAACTCATGGACGCGCTCCCGGCGGGAGGGAAAAGCCCGGAACGCCGGATAAAAATGGAGCAGCTCAAAAACCGCCTGGAAGAAGAGCGTGAAAAGACCTCCCGGCGCATTTCCGGCCTTATGGACACGGTTATGAGTGACGAAAACGCCGTAATAGAAGTAAGCGGCGAAATAGCTCCGGGAACCCTCATAGAGATATGCCAGATCGCCCTCTTTGTTACCGAACCGCTCAAAAGAGTCAGAATCTACCTGGATAAGCGCCAGGGTAAACTGGTCAGCAAGGGCCTGTAGGCGGCGGTTTAATTCCTGTACCCGCTCCAGTAATTCCAAATTTTAAAGGAAGATTATGATGAGGCTGGCCATAGGCGATGTTCATGGACGGGATTTCTGGAAACACTACATCGACGAGGATTTTACGGAATTCTATTTTACGGGGGATTATTTTGACAGCTTTGATCTGCCCTTCCTCATGCAATACCAGAACTTTAAGGAAATCTGCAAAAGGGCCGGGGAAGACACGCGAATAAAACTCTGCCTGGGGAACCATGATTATCACTACCTAGGAAAGGTTACCGGTCAGCAGTATTCAGGCTATCAGCCAGAGCATTATTACGAAATCCGTCACATTCTGGAACAAAACATGGATCTTCTCAAGGTCGTGTATGTTACGGCGGATAATTACCTCATTTCACACGCCGGGGTTTCGGCATGGTTTATGAAGCGGATGAAAAAAGCCGGATATACTACCATTGAAGATATCAATACGGCGTTCGCCGAAGACCGCAGCATCTTAACCTTTAATGGCCATAACCCTTTCGGGGACGACATCACGCAAAGTCCTATCTGGATCAGGCCGGCTTCCCTGGAAAAACAGCCCGCCTCCGGGTACAGGCAGATCGTCGGGCATACCCCCACAGGCGGCATCAAAACGGTAACCCTCCCGGATAAGCGGCGAAAGACTATAACCATCACCTATATTGATACCTGCGATAGGGAATCAATTTACCGCTTCTAAATTACTTGAGAGTCGCAAGTTCTTGAGATAAAAAGATGAACCAGCAGAAAAACCTCACGGCTTGCGTTACGATGAAATCAACAAACAACATCGGACGGCAAAGAGGGAGGTCTTTCCTTGTTCCAGTTCATCAACAACATTTTAGAACATTTTTTGCCTTGTTTCAACAGGACTGCGGCTTGGTATAATTTCTCACTGCTGTCCGGTTTAAGTAGATAAAAAAAGAAAAAGCTTGTATTTCGATCTTTTAAATGGCATAAAGAAATTGTAACCGTTCACGGGGTTTTGCTATTTAGTGTCGTTTCAATGACAGATACGCTATATATAGCGTACATCTTAATACATAATTATTTTGGATTTTCTATATACACTATATATAGCGTTG
>JAIRLK010000383.1 GCA_031259515.1 Treponema sp.
GCCCTGGAAGCGGACAGAACCCTCTCCAAGATAGGGAAGATGATGACCGAATTTCCTCTTCCCCCCCGGCAGTCCCGGATCATCGTGGAAGCCATTCTGCGCTGCCCCGATGTTACCGAGGAGACCATCATCGCCGCGGCTTTCCTTTCCACCCAGAGCCCGTATGTCCTGCCGCCGGGGGAAGAGACCGATGCGCGGCGGGCCCACCACCGTTTCCGGGACCCGGACGGGGATTTTGTTTCCTACCTCAAGCTGTTCCGCGCCTATGGGGAAACCCATAGGAAAGACAAATTTTGCGAGCAAAACTACCTGGACGAGCGGACTATGGCGGAGATTGCCAATATTACGGGCCAGCTTGAGGAGATTGTTTCCGGCATGGGACTGCCCCTGCTTTCCGGAGGGCCGGTGGAGGATTATCTTTCCGCGGTAGCCACCGGGCTCATTCAGTTTGTCTGTGTACGGGAAGGGCGGGAAATGTACCGGAGCCTTACGGCGGACCGCATCCTCATCCATCCCGGCTCGGTGATGTTCAGGATGGACCCTCAGTACATCGTGGCGGGAGAAATCATCAAAACTACCCGGATGTATGCCATGTCCGTGTCTCCCCTGTCCCGCCAGGTCCTGGAAAAGCTCAAGGACGGGCTGTTCGACGCTCTGGGCGGGAAGTCCGCCGTAGCGGATGAAACGGCGGGCGGGGAAGGGAAGAAATCCGGGCGTATCCGGGACTTCACCAATACCATCAAGATAGGGAGCGAAGTCTTTGACATTAAGACCGTCAAGGGCAAGAAGCTCGTAACCCTTCCCTGGGAAAAACTGTCCAAGGTGAAGAACGATATTGAAGATCCCTCCGTGTACAAGGGGCTTAGGGGGACTATCGTTCTGGACGGCAAGTATACCCTTCTCCCGGAAGAAAAACTGTCCCTCATCCTGTCTTTGGTCCCCGCTCTGGAACTAGAGGGCGCCCTGAGCCGGGGCTGGCCCCGGAAAACCAACTTCAATTCCCGGGAAAACCCCGACGCCCTGCTTGCCGAGATACCCCATCTGGTAACCCCGGCGGTGTGGAGGCCGGGTAAAAAGGAACTGGGCTTTATCTGCCTGTTTACCGACGGTGGAGGGAACTACTGGTTCAAGTGTTCCCGGGGCTTCCACACCAGCCTCAACGAGAGCCTTGCGGCCCTGGAAACTCTGATAGACGAGCTGGGGGACGAGGTGGATATAGGGAAGAAGCATGTGGTAAACCAAACCTACCGGAGGCTTTCGGATTATTTAGGCTAACAGTAATACTGCTTCGGAGGAGTGCGCTCTGCATAAAATCGGGTCGAAAGGAAGTCCCACAAACTCCGAGCAGTTTGGTGCGCTTCGCGCATAAAATCCTGAAAAATCGCCGGAGTGCAACAGGCTCCTGGGCTTCCCGAGGACTCCCCGCCGGGTCCTCACTCCAGTTCCTCAAAAACCTCCAGCAGAAAGAGGTTGAGCAACAAAAGTCCGTCACGGTTTAAAGCTGTCTTTTCGCCGTCCAGAAAGCCCCGTTTCCGCCAGCGTTCCAGGGTCCGGGGGATAAATGTTTCCAGTTCCGCCCCAAACCGGATTTTAAAGAGTTCCCGGTCCGGACCTTCGGTATACCGGAACCCCATCAGAAAGGTTTCTTTGATGAGGGTAAGCCGGTCCAAAAATTCAACCGTAACGCCGCCGTCACGCTTCGAAAACGCAGGCGTGTTATATGCGCCCGCGTCCGCCTTGACGGTATACCGCCGGCCCATACCGGTACGGTCGTCTATGACGGTTCCCGACGCGGCGGGGCCTATGCCCAGCCAGTTTTCCATACGCCAATAGCGGATGTTGTGCCGGGAACGTTTTCCCGGACGGGAAAAGTTGGACACTTCATATTGAGTATAGCCCGCCTCCTCCAGGGCGTCCCTGCCCTGGAGCCAGAGCCGGTCCGCCTCGTCGTCAGGGGGGCTGCCCGGCAGCTTAGGATCGGCGGTTAGTGCATAGAGGGACACATGGGCGGGGTTAAAGGCAAGGAGGGTTTCTATGTCCCGCATCAGGACCTGTTCGTTCTGGCCGGGAAGTCCCGATATAAGGTCGGCGGAAAAAGCGCCGGGAAACAAGGCGGAAACCAGGGAAAGGCGTTCCGGGAGCAGGCTCCCCTCCCCTACCCGGTGAACCATGCGGCGGGAAGGCTCGTGAAAGGTCTGTACCCCTAGGCTTATGCGGCTTACCCCGCCCTCCCGGCAGGCGCGGAGGAAAGCCCCGTCCGCAGATTCGGGGTTGGCCTCCAGGGTAACCTCCTCCGGCCAGGCGGGAAGGAGGGCCCGGAGGCCGGCGAGGAGGCGCGCTGCGCGAACAGCGCCCAGAACCGAAGGGGTACCGCCGCCTACATACAGGGTGGGGACCCGGTCTACAGCGAAACGGGCCAGGCTGTCCCGGACATCAGCAAGGAGGATGTCCACAAAGGCGTCAAGCCCGGGACCGCCCGGACGGACCGGAAGGGAGTAAAAGTCACAGTAGTCGCACGAGCCGACACAGAAGGGTATGTGAAGGTAGAGAGAGGCTTCCATTGCCGTTATTTTACCGGCTCACAGGGGAGGCGCACAGCGTTCCGTTATGGAACATTAGAGCCTGTTGCGCTTCGCGCATAAATATGCAAAAAATCCACAAATGGCAACAGGC
>JAIRLK010000147.1 GCA_031259515.1 Treponema sp.
TTCAATTCTTGGCGGAACTCCGGCTCTGAGGGTAGGCTAAAAACATGGGCAGTATACCCCGATTGAAGCAAAAGACCATGAGTTTAGTCCTCTTTTGGTTGAGGAGAACGGTTTATGAAACGTAAACGGTTACTTTCGGGAATACTCGGCATCCTGCTGGTATTCGGCGTCTTGTTAGTTACCGCCTGCCCTACTGATATCGGCGGTACCGACAACAACAGCGGCAACAACAACAACAATGGCGACAACAACAACGGCAATAGCAATGCCGATAACCGGGGCTTCCTGGAGATTTTATACGGGTCTGGCGGCGGCAATACGGACGAGGGCGTGTATGTGGGGATCATATCATTTGCCGGAGACGCAACGGTTATAACCGATCCGGTTCGCCTTGATGCTTCAGGGTATGCTACGCTTAAAAGTAAAATAGCCAATAATTATACCCGGGCTACTACGGGGAGTACCACTATGTTTCTTGCGGTACACAAGGCATTGGCGGAATTAAAGGCTAAGGAAAACACCTATCCCGCCAATCTGGATACGGTAAGCATTATTACCTTTACTGACGGACTGGACAACCAGTCTCTTGCGATGCTTGCCAATCCCCTAAATTCTTCCGGCCCTAATTATCACCTTGAAGGTCAATTCTATGTACTCAGTGATACTACATCAGAAGGCAAGTATATGGACTATGTTAAAGGCCAGATTGATAGCAGGAAGATTGCGAACAAGACCATCAAAGCCTATGCGGTTGGGGTTCAGGGATCCGATGTAAAGGATACGGCATTGTTTGAAGCGAGTTTACCGAAGATTGCCTCAACCGGAACGGACGAATCAGGCATTCCTTACCTCACCAAATTAACTGATTTCGCCGACTTAAAGAGGACATTCCAGAGTATAGCGAATGGGCTAAACGTTACGCATACGAGCGTCAATATAGTCATGACCACGACCCAGAGTTCAGCCGGCACCAAGTATCGATGGACCTTTGACGCGGCAGGCGGGAATTCCGCGGAGAATTCCGCAAAATATATTGAAGCCACCATCGCCATTGATGATAATTCTGGAGCGTACAGTTTGAAGGATATTACCTATGCAGGGGGTATCACCACCGCTCAAGGATCGGGACCGCTGGCAGGAACGGCAAAGACCGCTGGAAATGTAGATTTTACGTTTACCGATGTTACCGGATATGATCCGGACACAGACCAGAAGCCCAAGCAATGGATTAAAAGGTCGAGTGCTGGCGTTTTTGGTCCGGAAAGTGAGATTACCTCAACCGGAAACGCGGATAGAACGGTGGAATATAAAACCGCGATTATCTACCTGGTGTTGGACGCCAGTACGTCTTTGTCCGAGGCGAATATAAGCAGTATAAAATCCGCAATCTCCTCCGGCAGCAGCAGCCCCAGCACTCCGTCTCAGCCCTCAACCGGCGTACCAAGCGCGCCTACGGGCGTAGAGGCAAAGGAGGAATCCTCCTCCAGCATCGCGCTTTCATGGAATTCGGTATCGGGAGCTTCCTACTACAAAATATACCGCAGTACGAGTTCCTCCGGTTCGTATTCCTCTTTAGCCGAATCATACAGCACGACCTATACCGATACGGGAGTATCGCCGAATACGACCTATTACTACCGGGTAAGCGCGGTGAACAACGCGGGGGAAAGCTCCCAATCCGCCTACGCTTACGCAACGACCTCCGGCGAAAAGGACGATTACGACGGATCATCCTCCGATACTGCCATCACCCTGTCTCCCGGCGATGAGCGATCCGGTACGTTAAGTTCAAATTATTTCCCTGAAGTGTGGTATTGCGTTACCGTATACAGCGGTGAAGCATATTATGTATGGGGAAGCAGCGATTCCGGTATTGTCGTTACGCTCTACGAAAAAGGCTATGATGGGGATATGAAGTACCTGGGCAATATCACCATAGATTATTTCGGCGGAGAGGACCTGCTGCCTTCATCAAGCGGGACCTATTATATAAAAGTTTCGCTGCCCGATTATAGCGATTACAGCGGCTATAGTATTGGGATTTCCTCCTCCTACTCTTCCTATTATTAACCTGCGGCTCTCAGCAGCAGGGGCGCCCCATTCCGGGACGCTCCTGCTGCAGTTCCGAACAATTCGTGAAAATTCGCGTCCCCGGCGGGAGCCCCTTCACGCCAAACGGGACCCCGTTCACCTTACCGGCGGTTCCTGGATTTTAGCCGGTTCTTAGGGTATCCTAGAGGGGGAGGAATAACCTATGCGATATGGCTATTTTGATACTGAACGCCGGGAGTATGTGATAGATCGGATTGATGTACCCGTGTCCTGGACAAACTATATTGGGGTCAGGGACCTCTGCGGGGTGTTTAACCATACCGCCGGAGGCTATCTTTTTTATAAATCCCCGGAATATCATCGGATTTCCCGGTTCAGGCCCAACGGGACGCCTATGGACAGGCCGGGACATTACGTGTATGTTCGGGATGATGACACGGGGGACTACTGGAGCCTGTCCTGGCAGCCGGTGGGTAAGGCTCTTGATACGGCCGCGTACGCCTGCCGCCAGGGGCTTTCCTATTGCACGTATCACTGCGCCTGCCAGGGGATTTCCGGGGAACAGACCCTGTTTATCCCCCTAGAAGATCCGGTGGAACTGTGGGATATACGGCTCTCAAACGATTCGGGCAGGACGCGGCGCCTCAGCCTGTTTGGGTATATGGAATTCTCCTTTCACCATATTGATATGGACAACCGGAATTTTCAGATGAGCCTCTATTCCGCCGGTTCTTCCTATGCCGACGGCGTCATCGAGATGGACCCCTTTTATGAGGAGGGCGGCTTCCAGTTCTTTACCGCAAGCGAGACGCCCGACTCCTACGACTGCCTGCGGGATACCTTCATCGGGCCTTACCGGAGCGAGACCAACCCCCTGGCCGTGGAACAGGGCCGCTGTTCCGGTTCCAGCGAGTTGGGCGGCAACCATTGCGGGGGCCTGCACCGGAAGATCACCCTGGAAGCAGGGGAAACCTATAGGCTGATATTCATGCTTGGCGAAGGGGATAGACGCTGCGGCGCAAAGATGCGGGAAAAATACCGGTCCGCCGCCGCGGTAGACCGGGCTTTTTCAGCGCTGCGGGACTTCTGGACCGGGAAAGTCGGCAAACTCCAGGTTTCCACCCCGAATGAGGGGATGAACGCCCTGCTCAATACCTGGAACCTGTACCAGGCGGAGATCAACGTCATGTTCTCCCGCTTCGCCTCGTTCATCGAAGTGGGGGGCCGTACCGGGCTGGGCTACCGGGACACGGCTCAGGATGCCATGTGTATCCCCCATTCCAATCCGGAAAAATGCCGGAGCCGCATCATCGAACTGCTCAGGGGCTTAACCAGTACGGGGTATGGGCTGCATCTGTTTCAGCCTGAGTGGTTTGAACCCCAAAAGAAACCGGCCTTTATCTCCCCAACGGTAGTCCCGGCCACGGACGCCGATCAGATCGTCCACGGTCTTAAAGATGTATGCGCGGACGACGCCCTCTGGCTGGTTCCCGCCATCACCGAATACATCAAAGAAACCGGGGACCTGGGCTTTGTTGATGAAGTGTACTCCTATGCGGACGGGGGGCAGGGGACGGTGTACGAGCATATCGTCAAGATCCTCGACTTTTCTACCGAACAGGTGGGCCAGCATGGGGTCTGCAAGGGCCTGCGGGCGGACTGGAACGACTGCCTTAACCTGGGAGGCGGAGAAAGCGCCCTGGTCTCTTTCCTCCACCACTGGGCCCTGGGCCATTTTGCCGGCCTTGCCCGGAAACTGGGCCGCCGCGCCGACGGAGACAAATACGCCGCCTGGGCGGAACAGGTGCGGAAGGTCTGCGAAGCGGCGCTCTGGAACGGTTCTTGGTATACCCGCGGATTTACCCAATCAGGGCGGGCCATTGGCGCCCCGGAAAACGCCGAGGGCAAGGTCTTCATGGAATCAAATACCTGGGCGGTACTGTCCGGCGCGGCCTCCCCGGAGCGGGGAGCTACGGCCATGGACGCGGTAGACGCCTACCTCTACACGCCCTACGGCCTCAAGCTCTGCGCCCCGGCGTATACCCACGCGGATGATGAAATCGGCTTTGTTACCCGGGTGTACCCAGGGGTCAAAGAGAACGCCGCTATTTTCAGCCATCCCAACCCCTGGGCCTGGTGCGCCGAGGCCATCCTGGGCAGGGGGGACCGGGCCATGAAGTTCTACGATGCCCTGTGTCCCTTTTATCAGAACGACATCATCGAAATTCGCCAGGCTGAACCCTATTCCTACTGCCAGTTTATCATGGGGCCGGATCACCGCGCCTTTGGCCGGGCCCGGCATCCCTTTATGACCGGTTCGGCGGGCTGGAGCTACTTTGCCGCCACCCGGTATATGCTGGGCATACGCCCCGGTTATGACGCCTTGTTCATCGATCCGTGTATTCCCCGGTCCTGGAAGGGTTTTACCGCCCGCCGGGTATGGCGCGGCGGGGTCTACGAAATACAGGTGGATAATCCCGCGGGGGTAAGCAAAGGTGTCCGGGAATGCCGCGTGAACGGGTCGGCCATACCGGTCACTGACGGTATTCCGGTCCTTCCGCCGGGAACCGTGAACCAGGTGCAGGTGGTCATGGGGTGAAACCGTACCCCGCTCATGGCCCGGAAATATCCCTTGCAAGGGCCGGTAAAAATATCCCTTGCAAGGGCCATCAATATGAAGTAAACATACCGGTATGGACGAAACTTTTGTCATTCGCGGCGACATCTGCCACAGTAGAAACCTCTCCAGCCTGGAAACGTTTAAAGACGGCTATCTTGTCTGCCGGGAAGGAAAATCTGCGGGGGCGTTCCCCCGGCTTCCCGAAGAATACCGTTCCCTGTCCGTGGCGGACTACCGCGGCAGCCTCGTCATACCGGGACTGACGGACCTCCACCTGCACGCGCCCCAGTTCAGCTTCCGGGCCCTGGGTATGGACCTGGAACTTCTGGACTGGCTTGAGACCA
>JAIRLK010000194.1 GCA_031259515.1 Treponema sp.
GCCCTGCGGGACTTCGCCAACTCCTCTATCCGCTACAACAGGAAGATGACCGACGCGCAAAAGACCCACCTGGGCATCCGCATCAAAGACTCCACCCCCACAACAACCGGCATCCCCCAGACCCGGCCGGTCATCGCGGAAATACAGTCCCAGGGCGGCTTCCGCGAGCGGCTCCACTTCCACGACGAAGCCACCCCCGACAGCCGCGCCGTCCCCTACGGCTGCAACGGCTGTCTGGTCAACTACGCCTGGGGCCAGGAGCGCGTTACCGATTATAATGCCCTTACGAGCACAACGCTGCTCACCCGCTCCCCGGAAACCATCACCCTGCCGTCCGAAGCGGAACGCGCCTGGTTCTCCTGCGCGGCCCGCTGGCAGAACGGCAAGGGCAAACTCGGCCCCTGGAGCGATATTGTCCACGCGGTAGTCCTGTAACCACAGTCGCCGGCGCCTATTGCTTGTCATCGCGGGCGCGGCGAAGTAATCCAGCGCGGCAAAAGCGCGTCCGGATTGCTCAGGCGCAACGCGCCTGAGCAATGACGGCCTATGACAAGTAACAACGAACAGATTTCCCCCGAAAACAAATGACGAGAAACCTCTTGACAAACCGGAAACTCCAGAATAGCATAGTAAAAAGATAGGAATTATATGATTGTTTTGGAGGAAGGATGATGAACGTATTAAGAAGTGGATGGAAACAACCGGGGCTTCCCCTGGTCATGGTTTTCCTGATGGCCGCAACGCTGTATGCCGGCGGTGGTAAAGAAGCCGCCGCGCCGGGAACCGCTCCTATTGTGGTCCGGGCCGCTACCGGCGGGATGCCCCGGCCGTTCACCTATGTAGATGAAAGCGGCAAGTTGGCGGGGCATAACATAGAGCTTGTTCAGGCGGTTTTTGAGCGTCTGCCTCAGTACAAGCTGGAATTGGAGGTAACGGATTTCCCCTCCATTTTCGCGGGTCTTGACGCCGGACGTTACCAGGTTGGGGTGAATAACTTCGCGGAAAATGAGGAACGGAAGCAAAAATATATTTTTAGTGATCCGATTTTCAAAAACCGTTATGTGGCGGCGGTGGCGGCCTCAAATACCGCCCTGGGCAGTCAGGTCAAAACGCTCCGGGACCTGGCGGGGAAAACCACCGCCAATTCGGTGGGCATCAACGTGGCCACGGCCATAGAAAACTACAACAAGGCCAACCCCGAGGCGCAGATACTCCAGACCTATTCGGATGCGGACCTCCTGCTCATACTTCAGGAGGTTGAACAGGGTAAATGGGATTTTAACCTGATTGATAAACCCATGTATGAGGTGTACCAGAAAGAATTCAACCTTGCCTTAAAGGGAATCGAACTCAGCGATGATGTTTCCGGCAATATTATGAGCACCCCTTTCAGCTATTTGATCATCAGCCGGGGGAACGAACAGCTTGCGGCGGATATTAACCGGGCTCTCCGGGAAGTCATTCTTGACGGAACATCCAAAAGGATCAATGAAAAATACTTCGGGTCCGATTATTCGCCGGAAGTAAAGTAATCCATGTCCGACCTGTTTAACGCCGCCCTGGTTTTTACCCAGATCCCCAAGGTTTTACAGGCGCTCCCGGTAACCCTGTGGCTGACGATCCTATCCCTGATCTGCGGATTGGCCGTCGGCCTTGGGGTAGCGGTGGTGAGGATCAGCCGTATTCCGGTACTGCTGGAGCTGTGCAAGCTGTACGTATCAATAACCAGGGGTACGCCGGTTATTGTACAGCTCTACCTTACCTACTTTGGAATTCCCCTGATCCTCAGGTATGTAAATTATTACAATGGGACCAATTTCAATATTAACTCGGTACCTCCCATTGTATTTGCCCTGATCGCCCTGTCCCTGAATCAGGGGGCCTACAGTTCCGAAACCATCCGGGCCGCCATTTTATCGGTTGATAAGGGCCAGATAGAGGCGGCCCATTCCCTGGGGATGACTGCGGCCCAGCTTCTGCGGCGCATCGTCATCCCCCAGGCGTTTATCGTCGCCCTTCCGTCTTTGGGCAACTCACTGATCGCCCTCCTCAAGGAAACATCCCTGGCCTTTGTCTGTTCCGTGGTTGATATAACCGCCCGGGGCAAAATTCTCGCGGGGAACAGCTACCGTTTTTTTGAGTCTTACTGTTCCGTGGCGATCATTTATTGGGTACTGACGCTGATGGTGGAACAGGCTGTCCGGTACGCGGAAAAACGGCTCCGTGTACCTGATACCGCTCCGGCTCTTGCAAAAACCCTTCCTAAGGAAAGGTCATGATTGACATTCAGCATCTAAGCAAAAAATTTAACGACAATATCGTACTTGAGGATCTGAGTCTGAAGATCAGCCGGGGAGATGTAGTGGCGGTTATCGGCCCTTCGGGGACAGGAAAATCTACCCTTCTGCGGTGTATGAATCTGTTGGAACGTCCTGAACGGGGGAGTATCCGCATCGGCGATTTTTCCATGGACCTTAGGGATAAAACAAAATCCCGTGTTCTGGAACTGCGCCGGCGTACCGCAATGGTCTTTCAGCAATTCAACCTGTTCAAGCACAAGACCGCTCTGGAAAACGTGATGGAAGGTTTGATAACGGTAAAAAAAATACCTCTCCCCGAAGCGGAACGGATCGCACGGGAACAGTTGGATCTGGTGGGCTTAAGCGACCGGCTTGGGCATTACCCCCAGCATCTGTCCGGCGGGCAGCAACAGCGGGTGGCCATAGCACGGGCCCTGGCCATGAAGCCGGATGTGCTTCTGTTTGACGAGCCTACCAGCGCCCTGGACCCGGAACTTGTGGGAGAGGTGCTGGATACGATCCGCATAACCGCGGCAGCGGGATACACCATGGCGCTGGTGTCCCATGAAATGCAATTTGTCCGGACCGTGGCAAACCGGGTCATTTTTCTGGACGGCGGGAAAATCATTGAGGATGGAACCGCCGGCGAGGTGTTCCGCAATCCGAAAAATCAGCGGACACGGGAATTTCTCGCGAAAATAAACCGGCTTTCTTCGCCGGATTATTCTATATAGGAGCAAACAATGAGTAAAGAAGAAGCGGCGTTTTGCAGCCTGGCGAATTACCGGGTAAATAAAATCGCGGTTTCCGAAAAGACCCACGAAATAACCGAAACCGGCGCCTTCCTTAGGCAGCCCAACCGGTTTACCACGCCTTTTGGAAACGGAGCGGGGGAACTCCCCGTAGAGGCGGGACGCTACCGCCTGATTGTTTCCCCCGGCTGCCCCTGGGCGCACCGGCAACTCATCGCCTTCAGCCTGCTCGGGTTGGAAAAGGCGGTCAGCATAGGGAAAGTGGGGCCCCGGACCGATAAGGGCTGGGAGTTTTCCCTGGACCCGGACGGAGTGGACCCGGTTCTGGGTATCCGGTATCTGTCCGAGGCCTACGCCAAAGCGGATCCGGATTATACCGGACGGGCCACGGTCCCGGCGGTGGTGGACATCGCCAGCGGTAAGGTGGTGAACAACGACTATTTCAAACTGACCAATTACTGGGAAACCTTATGGGCCCCCTTTCACAAAGAAGGGGCGCCGGACCTGTATCCGGAGGAACTGCGGGGCGATATTGACGCCCTCAACGAGGTGTTGTTCCACGAGGTAAACAACGCCGTGTACAAGGCGGGGTTCGCCCAATCCCAGGTGGAATATGAGAAGGCCTATGACCTCCTCTTTAACCGGCTGGATATTCTTGAACAGCGGCTGTCCACCGGGCGGTATCTTTTTGGCAGCCGGATTACCGATTCGGACATCCGCCTCTGGGTAACGTTGGCCCGTTTTGACGCGGGCTACTATATGGCCTTCAAAACAAACCGGAACCGGCTGGTCGATTTCCCCAACCTGTGGAACTACGCCAAGGATCTGTACCAAAGTCCGGGTTTTGGGGAGACTACCGATTTTGAAACCATCAAGCGGGGGTATCAGTTAATTTCCAGCGCCGAGCGTAATCCTTTCAAGATTGTATCGGCGGGGCCGGATCAATCGGTGTGGTTTAACCGGCATGACCGGGAAAAATTCGCGTCGTAATAGTAAGGAGGAGAACCTATGGCATACAAAACCTGGTTTCAGGATGAAACCAACAACATCAAAGGGGCCTTTATCAGGCAGCAGAACCGTTTTACCACGCCCTTTGGCACAGGCGAAGGGGAGTTGCCCGTGGAGGCGGGCCGTTACCGGCTCATCTGGTCAGCGGCCTGTCCCTGGGCCACCCGGCAGATGATAGTCCGGAGCCTTTTGGGGCTGGAGGAGGTTTTCAGCGTGGGGCTTGTGGACCCTATCCGTCCCCAAAAAGAGTACAGCGACTGGGCCTTTACCCTGGACCCTGACGGGGTGGACCCGGTATTGAAGGTAAAATATGTAAGCGACCTGTACCTGAAAACCGACCCGGCGTATACGGGCCGCTTTACGGTTCCCGCAATCGTGGACATTCCTTCAGGCACGGTGGTGAACAACGATTACTTCAACCTGAGCTATTACTGGGAAACGGTCTGGCAGGATTTTCATAAACCCGGCGCGCCGGATCTGTTTCCCGAAGATCTGCGGGAAGACATCATAGCCCTGAACGGCGTCATCTTCCACGAGGTGAACAACGGGGTTTACAAGGCGGGGTTTGCCCGGACCCAGGAAGCCTATGAAGCGGCCTATTATACGGTCTTCAAGCGCCTTGACTGGCTCGACGGGCGGCTTTCCCAAAGCCGTTATCTTTTCGGCAGCCGGCTCACCGATTCGGACATACGCCTGTGGGTAACACTGGCCCGGTTTGACGCGGCCTACTACAACGCCTTCCGGGTCAACCGGAACCGGTTGATAGATTTCCCTAACCTCTGGGCATATTCCCGGGACCTGTATCAGATTCCCGCCTTCAGGGAGAACACCCATTTTGATCACATCAAGGCCCACTACCATGTGTGCTGCGATCCGGGGAATATCTTCGGCATAATCCCCAAAGGGCCTGATCTTTCCCGGTGGGATACGCCTCACGGCAGGGAGAAGCTGGCCGCCCGTCCGGAATAACGGGGAGTCTATGGATGTAAGACGCCGCCTTGTTTGACAGGCGGACTAAATAAAGCGTATAGGAGTATAGTATGAAGCGATGTATGGTAGCGGTCCTTTGTGTCCTGTTGATTCAGGGGATGAACCTTTCGGCGATAGGCGCCAAACAAGAGGCCGCCTCCGGGGGTTCCGCCTCCCGTGGTTCTATCGATGATTATGTCATTAAAGTAGGGATCGGCATTACCGCAGGTCTCTGTACGGCCCCCTTCTTCATTGCCGGCGAAAAGGGCTTTTACGGGGAAGAGGGGCTCAAGTATGAGGAGATCAAGATCGACGTGAATCAGACCCATCAGCTTCTGACCACCGGGCAGATTGACGTAACCAATTTCCTTTTGGCCGGGATGATTCAGCCTTTGGCCAACGGGCTGGATGTGAAAATCCCCCCTGGGGCTTCATACGGGCTGTATCAAGGTACTGGCCGATCCGGATTCCGGTATCAGGACCGCGGTGGATCTGCGGGGCAAGCGGATCGGGGTCAGCGGCTTGGGCGCTCCCCCGACGCTCATCGCCCAGCGGTATCTGGCGCGGCAGGGAATCAACGTGGGCCCCGACGGTGGCGAGGTGGAATGGGTGATCTTCGCGCCGGGCGATCTTCCCCTGGCGCTGGAACGCAAGCAGGTGGACGCCATTGCCCTTAACGATCCCGCCGCGTGGATTGTGGAGCAAAACGGCAAGGGCCGGGTGATCATCAACACCACGACCGATGATTACCTCAAGGATGAGATTTGCTGTGTGGTGGAAGCCTCAAGCCGGGTGTATAAAGACCATCCCGAAGCCCTGGCGAAATTTACCCGGGCCCTTCAGAAGGCCGTCCGGTATGTGCAGGAAAATCCCGAAGAAACCGCCCGGCTGATGGCAGAAAAGAACTACGTTGCCGGGGACCCCCAGGTGAACGCCCAGGTTCTCAAGACCTACACCTACCGCGCCTCGGTAAGCGGCGCACGGGAGGCAATTCTGCGGAACAGCCGGGACCTCCAGCAGATCGGCATCGTGGATCAATCGGTGGATGTGGAGGCCGTAACCAACAACGTCTTCACGGCCTTGCCGGGCGTTCCCGATTCCCTTTAAGCATGAGGAGCAGTGTCATGCCCGTAACCATTGCGCGGAACGCCGAAGAACTTATTGGAAACACGCCTATCGTCAAACTGAACCGTCTGGCCCCCAAAGGCGGGGCCGACGTGTACGCCAAGCTGGAAAGTTTCAACATAGGGGGCAGCGTCAAAGACCGGATAGCTCTTAACATGATCCGTGCCGCCGAAGCGGAGGGGAAAATCAAGCCCGGCGACACCTTAATTGAAGTAACCAGCGGCAATACCGGCATAGGTCTGGCCCTGGTGGCGGCGGTGAAGGGGTACAAGCTCATCATCGTCATGGGGGATAACGTCAGCCTGGAACGCCGCCAGCTTGCCAGGGCTTACGGCGCCGAAGTAGTCATTGTAACCAGCGTGGGGGGTATCAAGCCGTCGTTTGACAAGGCGGCGGAACTGGTTGCCCAATACGGGTATTTCGAGGTGAAACAGTTTGAAAATCCCCATAACCCCGAGGCTCACCGGCTGACCACCGGGCCTGAAATTGTGGAAGCCTTTGACGGCAAAGTCCCCGACGCCTTTGTGGCGGGTATAGGCACCGGAGGAACCATCACCGGCGCGGGGGGGTATCTGAAAAAGCTCAGACCGGACATAAAGATTGTGGCGGTGGAACCCGACGCCTCTCCGGTATTAAGCGGCGGACAGCCGGGCCCCCACGCCATTCAGGGCATAGGCGCGGGAATCATCCCCCAAGTGCTGGATCGGGAGATCTACGACGAGATCATCCGCATCACCAACGACGAGGCCCTGAACTTTGCCCGGGATCTGGCGGCCCAGGAGGGGCTCCTTTTGGGCTATTCCTCCGCAGCGGCGATCCTCAGCGCTGTACGGGTGGCTGAACGCCTGGAGGCGGGCAAAACCGTACTTGCCATCGCCCCGGATACGGGGGAGCGGTATCTGTCCACTCCCCTATACCGGTTTGATTAAGGGACTGTACAGCAGCATGGACATCAAAACGATGGCGCCGGAACACCTTGAAGAGGCCGTTACCCTGCTGGTATCGGCCTTTCAGGACCGTCCCTTTTATCAGTACATAGCCCCCGACCAGGTTGAACGGCGGGAATTTCTTACCCTCAACTTCCGCAACAGGCTGGAACACAGCCTGGGAGCCGGCGATATAGAGCTTGCCTTCCAGGACCGGCGGCTTACTGGCATTGCTGTCTGGTCGCCGCCGCTCAACGCCCCGCCGCCGGAAGATCATTCCCTGGAGGAGGCTTTTTCGGTTTTTTCTCCGGGCCTGCAAGAGCGGTTTTTTGGTTTTTTTCGCATCCTGATGGCCGCCCGGGATCAGACGATACGCCAGCCCTATTGGAGCCTGGCCCCTATCGCGGTCCTGCCGGAAGAACAGGGCAAAGGGATCGCCTCGGCGCTGATACGGAAAAAGCTCCGGGAAATCGACGCCTCCCGAATAGCCTGCTTCCTGGGGACCCAGGACGCGGTCAATCTGGATATCTACGCTCGCTACGGCTTCCAGAAAGTCCGGGAAGACCCCCTTGCGCCGGGCAGGTTCCATTACACCATGATCAGGCCAAAACAAGAGCGGGGCTGTTCCAAAACTTCAGTTTTGGAACAGCCCCTATTACCAACAAATTCAAAGTTTTTTGTCCCCCGTTCAGCAAACCAGCCCCCGCCATACGGCGGGGCTGGCTGCTACGATTGACGGGTAACGGTTGTCTCAAGCATTTGTTTCAGATCATCTATAGACGTAGCCTGGCTCATGAGTCTGGAAAACAATTCGCGCTCCTTTTCACGGCCTTTTTCGATGCCTTTTTCGATGCCTTTTTCCCAGCCTTCTTCGCGGCCTCTTTCGACGCCTCTTTCCCAACTTTCTTCACGGGCTACCTTTATGGCATCCTCTAAATTCCATTCTGCCGTCAGCATATTTACCTCCTCAGGCGATAGGTTTTCAAAAAAATCCTTTAAGATGTTGTGTTCCTTGCAATAAGAAATCGAATCCGCTATGGCTTTCTCCCTGCATTGTACCCTCGTCATCGCGGGATTCTCTTTTGCCAGGCGTTTTTGCGCGGCTTCTACTCTGTCGATGTAGGTAATATAGCCGCGCAAAAGCGGGCATTTTTCAAGTATCGCTTGGTTGAATCCTTCGTTGATGTTGATGACGGTTACGAAGAGTTCCAGGTTTACGTCTCCGCCGTCTTCAAATGCGTCAGATAATTTGAGGGTCTGAATGTCCTCTTTCATGGCGGGGTCTTTGCACAATACGATGAATTCGGGGCGCGGAATCTTAATCAGCTTTTCGCGGTAAACGGCGGACTTGTCGGTGATGCAGTTCTCAAATAAGCGGGCGCTATGCGAAAGGAAGCGTAAGGGCATATTCTCGTTGAGGCTGGACTGGTGTTCTGCGGCAAGCACTAATTTTCCCGCGATGATGCCTGAAACATCGTTTTTTCTCATGGTAAAAAGGGTTTCAGGGAGGGTATTTATCAGGACATCGGTGTTTTCATCGTAGTTTTTGCCGGATACGGCGTTGTACAGGGAGAGGAAGGCCGTGCGATTGTTAAACAGCGACCTGAAAAGGCTGTCCTTATAAATTCCGCTCATAAGAAGCATGTTACGGGCTTTTATGGAGATAGGCAAGGGCGGTACGGGGGGAGCCTCCGCGTTGCCAGACCTCTCTCCGGCGTTGCCGGGCCTGTCTCCAAAACGGCGTAGGCGGGGAAGGGCTTTTCCGCTAGGCGGGGACACCGGCAGGGTCGCTCTTCTTCCGGGACCCGCCGCCATTCACCGTGATGACGGGGGGCTTGGGCCGCTGGGTCCTTTGGACCCTTAGCGGGGATGGGCAGCGCCCCGCAGCGTTAATGCGCTCCCCTGGCATGAGGCGTTTATCATCTTCCCCAATTCACGTTTATTTATTAAAATTACCGGCAACCATGCCCCACAAAACGATAAAACACATTCGTTGCCCAACCGGAATGAAGGCGGGACTGCTGACAGGCTGCGTTTTCTTGATGACGGCGGCTTTTCCTGTTGTTATTGAGGCCAGAACAGGCGGACTGCCGGATCAGGTCGGGTGGCAGGTCATAGCCGGAACGGATACGGGACTTTACGGAATAAACCGCTACGGCGCAGTAAATCCCTTTTGGACCGGCGGCGAGGTGAGAAAGATACTCAAAATTGGGGATTCCTGGGCCATATTGAGCGATAAAGGGGTCCTGATTTCCCCGGACCTTATTCAATGGGAAAGCCGGAACAGCGGGCTCCCGGAAAAAACCATAAAAGTCTACGACGAGGGGATAAAATCTTTTATAACGGTTGTACAGGAAATCAAAGACCTTGAGGTGAATCCGGCAAATCCGGATATCATGGTCTGCGCCACGAAGGAAGCGGCTTTTATCACCAGGGACCAGGGACGGTCCTGGCAGAGCCTGGGATTCCCCTCTTACCGGACCAACGGCGTCAAGGCGGTGGCGGTGGCGAACCTGCCGGAACTCACGGTATTTCTTTCCCACAGTATCTACGGGGTCCACTATACCAGAGCCGAATCGCCGGGGGGCAAATGGACGGAATTGATCGAGGGCCTGGAAAAGCTGGAGACCACGGGTAACCCCGATGAGGTATCGGATATTGCCGTAACCGTGATCCAGACGGACGATGAAAATGGCCGATCCCAAAACGAGATATACGCCGCCCAGACCTTCCGCCGCCGCCTCTACCGGCTGGATTGGGAACGGAAGCGTTTTACCCGGATATGGTCGGATGCCGCAGACTTCGGTACGGTGGATTCCCTGGACGTGGGCCGGGATGCCCTGCGCTTTGTCCGGGAGGGAACGGTCCTGGAGATAACCCGTCCTGGGCTGTCCGTTGCGGAGGAGCCGGAACTCCGGCCCCGGCAGGACCTCCGGGACCTGGTCCAGGATATGGCAAGACAAGGGCTTACCGCTCTCTGCATAGCCGTTCCGGAAAATAGCCTCCGCTCCGGTTCGGAACCGGTAATCCTTTCGGAACTCTGGTTGCTTAACGCCCCCTCCCGTGACGAGGGCGGCGAACCGGAGTATGGAGAAGGAAGCCGGGCCGCGGACCGGCGGGAAAATCCCGCGGCAAACCGGGAGGGCCTTTATCTTCCGGTGAACCACGCCATGGACAGCCGGTCCCTCCAGCCCTATCTGGATATTATCGAGAACCGGAACCTCAACATGGTGGTCGTTGACATGAAGGATGATTACGGACGCATCAGGTTCACTCCCCTAAACCCGGTCATCGCGGAAAAAGGCCGGGTGTTCCGTCCGGTTGACATAGACGCCTTCCTCAAAACCATGAAGGAACAAGGCATATATACCGCCGCCCGGCTGGTGGTCTTCAAAGACCCGGAACTTGCCCGGAAAGAAGGCAATAAATTTGCGATCTGGGACGGCCGCAGCAACAAACCCTGGAAAGGCTACTACGATACCCGAAGGCTCAAAACGCCGGAAGGCCGGGAGTCTTCGGATTCCTCTTTGGCGGTGGAAATCTTTCCCGCCGCCGATCCCGCTTACGAGATAGTCCGCACCTACTACGACGAACAATGGGTAGACCCTTACGCCGAGGAGGTCTGGGACTACATCGCCGCAGTGGGACGGGAACTATATGAACGGGGGTTTGACGAGATTCAGTTTGATTACATCCGGTTTCCAACCGATGGCGACAACCTGGCGGATGCCCGGTACCGGTGGCGGGAAGATGGGATGGACATGGAAAGCGTCATGCTCTCGTTCCTGCGCCATATCCGCGCCCGGATCGGCGCTCCTATTTCCATCGATATTTACGGAGCCAACGGCTGGTACCGGACCGGCGCGAGAACCGGTCAGGAGGTGGAACTTCTGGCCCCCTATGTGGACGTGATCTGCCCCATGTATTACCCCAGCCACTTTGAGCAGAACTTCCTGGCTCAAAGGCCGGCGGAACTCCGGCCCTACCGTATCTACTACCAGGGTACCCAGCGTACCGTCCGTATTGCCCGGGGACAGGTTGTAGTCCGGCCCTATGTGCAAGCCTTCTACCTCAACGTTTCCTATGACCGGACATATTACAACAACGATTATGTACTCCGGGAGGTCGAAGGGGTTCGGGACGCCGGCAGCGGCGGACTCACTTACTGGAACAACTCAGGCCGCTACGCCGATATTCCCATGCCGGCTCAGGACGCGAGGTAGCTTACCCGGCGCTCCAAAGCCGTTCCAGTTCATAAAAAGAACGGGATCTCTCTGTCATGAGGTGTACCACCACCGTACCCAGGTCGATCAGTACCCACTCATCATCCGAGGCGATTTTACGCCGGCCTCTGAGGATTTCGACCCCCCGATCCCGGCAAAACTCCTTGATATGCCGCAGCAACCCCATAAGATGGGTTTGGCCTGAAACCGTCGTAATCACAAAGAAATCGGTCCAACTGTTCAGTTCTCTTAAATCCAGCACCGCCACATTCTGGCCCTTGTGGTCCTGGAGCAAAGCGCTCAGGTCCTGGGCAAGGGCGGTCCCATCATTCACCGGTAACATATCGTCCATTAAAATCCCCCCCGATAATAAGCGTAAAATCCGATCGGTATTCCACCGTTTGCAGACCCATATTCAATTCCTCCGGAGCGGCGGCTTCGGAACGAATATTGGTACAACGGATAATTTCCGCGAAAATCTGGGCTACTTCGGCGGAACCGAACCGGTCTATGATTTCCGTAGCCTCGTAATCGCTGCGGTCGGCGTTCCCTATGGAAATGACGTCGTACCCGAAGCCCCTCAACAGTTCCGCAGTCCGGCCCGCAAGGCCCGCAACCCCCGTGCCATTCAGGACCTCCACTGTAAAGACCCGTTCTGTAAGGGAACCTTCCACCTGCCGGATCATCGCCCCCAGAGACTGCCGGACTATCTCCTTGATGAGGCTCCCATCATAATAGGGAAACAGGAACATCTGCCCCGATACTTCCCGGTAATTTCCCCCTACCGTCTGGACGGCCATCCTATCCGTATCAATATTTGATAACTCCTCGAAAAGCCGTATGCGGGTATGCTGATTCATTCCAGTTTTTATCAGAGGCTGAACGGCCTGAAGCATGGCGGGATTTTTCAGGATGCCGTTCTTTTCCCCCAGCCTCTTGATAAATCCCAGGAAAAACCGCTGCCGCCTAAAGCTTACCACATCGCCGTCTTCATCGGGAAGCCGATACGTGAGAAATGAAAGGACTTTATCCCCGTCAAGACGGGTTATCCCGGAAGGAAACAGGATCAAGTTATCCGGCTCGTACACCGAAACCGCTACGGGGATGAACAGTTCCACCCCTTCAATGAGGTCCGCCATTTTCCCCAGGCCGGGAAGGTCAAAGATCAGGGAAAAATTGATGTCAATCCCCAGAAGCGCCTCAACTTCACTTTCAAACGGTGTTATACGAAGAGGATCATAAACCGTGTCTATACGGTCTAGCCGGTTGATCCGCCTGATTATCAGGCCGACCTCCCCAGGAATGTCAAAAACCGCCGCCCTTTTGGTTCTGGAGTAGTACATTAATACATAGGATGCCAGGGGCTTCCCTTCAGCCTCAAAGACAAACAGGGTATTGATAACCCGGTCTCCGGAAAGGGCCTCTTCTATGGGGTCCTGCCGCAGGGCCATAACGGTGAAAAAGACCCCCGCGCCCAAAAGTACCACGATGGCGGCCAGAAGGAAAATGCTCGCGTCGGTTTTGGTTTGCCGCCCTCTCACGAATTCCTCCGCTTGTGCATCGCGTCAAGCAACTTGAGGGTCCCCGTCGAAAGATCCATCTGTCTTGAGCGCAGAAACGCCACGGTTTCTTCCAACACCGCCGTAAAGAGGCTGTCTAAATCGGCAAACCGGGAAAAATCCCTCAGTTCCCCCTTGACATCCCCCCGGGAATATTCGATTTTGTCGGCTATATATACCACCTGGGCCAAGGCGCCCATCCCCGGCCGCCCGGTGGTATGATACTGTATCGCCTCCAGGATGTCCTCATCTTCAATGCCGAATTTCTGGCGGAGCAAAACCGCCCCCGCCCTGCCATGAAGCAGGGAGGGTTTCTTCTGTTCCAGTTTGGAAAAATTCTTGTCGTCCCGGCGGGCAAGGCGTATCATTTCCTCCTCCGGCAGGGACTTGGCCATATCATGGGCCATTCCCGCCAGATAGCCCCGGCCCGGATCCAAACCAAAATGAGCGCACAGATCATGGGACATAACGGCCGCTCCCCGGGAATGGAGAAACCGGGAAGGACTTACCTGGGACCGCACTTCCGCCTCCACCCGCAGGATAAGTTCATGGGTGACCTTCGTCCTGGAACCGGCAGCTTGGCCGATCTCAGGAAGCGGCGTATACCCGTACAGACGGCGGTCTTCTATGATGGACCGGGCCCCCGGAGGGACCAGAAAACGCCAAAGTTCCCCCTTTTGAATACGCTCCCGAACCACAGCGGAAGAAAGCTCCATGATGGCGTTGTTAAGCGGCCTATAGGGATAGGGGAAAACGGCGGGTTCCTGGGATTCCCGGCGGGCTATGATGATGTCCGTTTCGGCGGCAATATCTTCCGCCCGCCGCCATTGGGAGAAGGTCCGGGCCAGATCGTCTCCGATGATGAGCCCCGGCTTCCCCGCCAGCGGGTAACGCCGCCTGATGTCGGCAATGGTATCAATGGTATAGGAAACGCCGCCCCGTTTGATTTCACCGGTGTCAATGACGATCCGGGGATCCCCCGGTATGGAAGCGGCCAACATATCCAGACGATCCGAAGGAGAAACCCCATAAGCGCCGGGCTTAAAAGGAGAGGTAAAAGCGGGGACCAGAACAACCCGGTCATACCCCAGGACAGAAAGAACAGAGTCGGCCAGCCACAAATGGCCCAGATGCACCGGGTTAAAACTGCCACCCAGGATCGCAAGCTTCACCGCGCCGCCCCCTCCCTGGAGGAGGCGGACAGCCCAGGGGTTTCGGTTTCATCGTCCGCCGTCTCCCGGTCCAGCCGGTCTACCAGGGCGCCTATGGCCGCGGCCAATTCGCTTAAACCTTCGCCAGAGAACACGGAAATCCCCAGCACGGACTCGTTGGGGTACTTCTTTCGAAGGGCTTCCAAACGTTCAGAAGTCCCTTCAAGGTCGGTCTTGGAACCCGCGATGATCCGGGGTTTCCGTGTCAGCTTCGGGGAAAAGGCGTTCAATTCACGGTACAAGGTATCAAAGGCCGCCGCGTAGGAATCCTCTCCCAAGTCAATCAAAAAGACAAGCGCCGAGGTGCGGGAAATATGTTTGAGAAACCGGACTCCCAACCCGGCGCCCTGGGAAGCTCCGTCTATAAGCCCCGGGATGTCCGCCAGCACGATGTCCCGGTCTCCCAGGGTAAGCACCCCCAGGTTCGGGATCTTCGTCGTAAAAGGGTAGGGCGCTATGCGGGGACGGGCGTTGGTGAACCGGTCCAGGAGGGAAGACTTTCCCGCGTTGGGGAACCCCACAAACCCTATATCCGCCAGAATACGCAGTTCCACCTTGAGATGCCGGGTCAGTCCCGGCTGTCCCGGCAGGGCCTTTCTGGGCGCCTGGTTTACCGCCGATTTAAAACGGACGTTTCCCCAACCCCCGTTTCCCCCAGCCAGGAAGGAGAATCTTCCCTCGTCCTTCCCAAAGTCCCGGATAAACTCCCCGGTTTCCTCATCTTTAAGCACCGTTCCCGGAGGCACGGGGATGACCACATCAGACCCGCTCCGGCCATGCCGTTGAGCGCCCTCGCCATCCCGTCCGTTTTCCGCCCGAAAGGCGCGCTTATGCCGCAGGTGGGCCAGGGTACGCAGGTTACGGCGCACCTCGAAGATCACGTCTCCTCCACGCCCGCCGTCGCCGCCATCGGGCCCTCCCCGTGGCACATACTTTTCCCGACGGAAGCTGACGCAGCCGTTCCCGCCTTTTCCCGAGGAGACCTCAATCAACGCTTCATCGGCAAATTTTTCCATACCATTACCGCGAATTTACGCGCTTTAGGGAAGAACTATGTTTTTCGTTCTTTTGTGAGGGGATATAAGGCGCAACCGTCACCGTTGGGTTCCCCGCAGAGGGCAGCTATTCGGCAGCGGGAATAATGCCGGCGAGTTTACGGCCCCGGCGTTGGGAGAAAGCGACGGTTCCGTCTACCTTGGCGAAAAGCGTGTAATCCCCCCCGCAACCCACGTTGAGTCCTGGGTGTATCTTAGTACCCCGCTGGCGCACAATGATGGTTCCGGCCCTAACCGAAGCGCCGCCGGGGGCCTTGATGCCTAAATATTGAGGGTTCGAGTCCCGCCCGTTTTTTGCTCCGCTGCCGCCCCGTTTCCGTGCCATATTAATTCCTCCATTCTCTGTGTATGGTCAATTCGCAAAATTCCGGATAGAGCTCGGCCACAGAACTAAAGCCTTCCATGAGGAAAGCCCCCGCGCCAAGAAGAAAATCCCGGCCCCCGCCGGAATAATCCGTCTCCATCAGGAAAACTCCCCGCTCCGGAGCGCCGCCCCGGAGGGTTACACCTTCCCTGCCGGAAAGGGTTCTAAAAGCCGTCCGCGTAAGGATCGAAACCGCCGCACAGACCACATCACTGCCTTTGGGCCCCGCGTTGGCGTGGCCGGTAACCCGGCAGGACAGCAACAACCCCGCCTCGTCCAAAGCCGCGTCAATCCTGATCATACCGGATTAGGCTCCGATACCATCCCCGACGGTAATGTCGTCAATTTTGATAATCGAATATTGCTGCCGGTGTCCCTGTTTACGGCGGTAATCCTTTTTAGGCTTATATTTGAAAACAATGATCTTATCGCCCTTCAAATGACCGTCTACCGTCGCGGAGACCTTGACGCCAGGGACATAGGGAACCCCGATGGTAACCGAATCCGGAGCATCACTCTGGGAAAGAAGAAGAACTGAGTCAATCTCCAAAATATCTCCCGGTTCCGCGTCAAGCCGGTCAACCCGCAACAACGCGCCCTTTTCAGCCTTATACTGCTTGCCTTTCAATTCAACCAATGCGTACATGAATCATCATCCTTAATGCTACGAATAGGGAATTTATACCCAAAATTGAAGTAAACGTCAAGAGGGGCAATTTTACATTTAACGCTAGAGGCTGTTCCAAAACTCGCATTCTACACGTTAGGGAGAGGGCAGTCGCCTCCTGTGTCCGGGCCAAGGTCCCGGCCTACCCCCACTACTGGGGCTCCGCTCCCGTAACGCCCTCGCCGGCGGAGACCTTAGGCCCTCCGGACCCCACGGGGCTGCTCGAACCCTTTCTTGCGCTCCTCTGTGGAAATTGCCCGTTTCTTACTCAATCCCGCCCTCCGCAAGACCCTATACACTTTCCGCCCCTGCCACTCTTGCCAGGTACTCCGGGGGATGCCCGCCCATCCGGCCAGTACCCCTTCCGTTTTTCCCGCTTTGTTTCCTCAAAATCAGTGTGTGTATACCACCTTATATGCTTCCTCTTTTTTGTCTGCGTTTATCAAACGCGCAGCAATACCAAGACTGGCGCCTATAAAAAATACGCAAATTTGCGCAAAAATAGTCCCCGGTTGAATAATCAGCGTAAAAATACTATCCTAAACCCAATGAAAACTAACAGCCTCACCATGGAAGCCGTGGCGCGGAAAGCGGGTGTCTCGATTACTACCGTTTCGCATGTTATCAATAAAACCAGGCATGTCAGTCAGGAAACTATGGCGGCGGTCTTACAGGCGATAGAAGATCTGAATTACCGGTCCGTAAAAATGATTAAGTCCTATAAAAATATCTGTATCGGAGTCATTCTGGCGGACGCCCGGGAAGACTTCTTTACCTCCCTGATTAAGGCGGTCGAATCGGTTGCCGCCGACTATGGAGCATCTATTATTTTCTGTGATTCCGAGATGGATACTGAAAAAGAAGAAAAAAATATCGCCGCGTTGGTAGAGCGGAATATAAACGGCCTGCTCCTTGCCCCGGTGGAAGCGGATCATATCCCCAAATTTTTAAGAAGAACTTCTGTCCCGATTGTTCTGGTAGACCGGCAGTATGAATCCCATGATTTTTTATTTGTCGGCATTAATAATTTCCAAAGCTGTTACGCGGGAACAAAGCATCTTTTTGAAAAGGGAAGCAGGCATATTGGCTTCATAGGATATTCCCCTTCGGTTTATACTATTAAGCAGCGTATTCTTGGGTATAAGGCCTTTATGGTGGATAACAGCCAGCCTTTTATCCCAAAGGTTCTGACCCTGAATTATAATAGGGAAGACTCTTCCCCGCTGATCAAACAATTTATTCTTGATGAAGGGCTTGACGGCCTTATCTGCGCCACATCCGCTCTTTGTTATGAGCTTATCGCGGTTCTGGATACGCTTGACATGGAAACGCGGAAACGGATGAAAATTATCACGTTTGACGACAATCGCTGGTTTGATTATCTTAAGTATCCGGTGTCGGTGATTTCCCAGCCGGTGGCGGAAATAGGCAACGCCGCTGTGGAAAATCTTTTACAGATAATAGAACAGAAAAATTCCCTCTGCTCCGTAAAGCGGGAATTACTGTTCGATACCGGCATTGTCGGCCGATAAGATAGATGCAAATACTAGATACGTGGAAATAACATAAATGGTCATGTTATTTCCACACCGTTCCTTAGTATATGGTTTTTACCGCTCCCGCGTCAATGTGGAAAGTCGCGCCAAGGCAATAACTCGCCTGCTTTGATGCCAGAAAAACGTAGAGTTTGGCGGTTTCTTCCGCTGTGGCAAAGCGTCCTATCGGGGTCATAGCCTGTGCGATAGTGTCAAAATATTGTTGAACCGAGATCCCCTGCTGCCGGCTTAAAATCCCGGCTGTTTTATACCAATCAGGCGTAAGTACCAGTCCCGGAGCGATGGACATAACACGGATATTATCCTTGATAAGCTCGTCGGCCAGGCATTTGGTGTACATATTCAGGGCGGCCTTGGTGGTATTGTAGATAGGCTCGTAATACAAAGGCTGAGTGGCGCACATAGAAGTGGTGTTGATGATCACTCCCTCGCCGGGCCTCTCCTTCATTTGGGGAACCAGCATCCGGGAAAGCCGCACCGCCGCCATTACATGAAGATCCCAGTAATAGTACCATTTTTCGTCCAGAGCGGTCATGCTCTTTTCCTCAGAACCGGTCCCCGCGTTATTGATCAGGATATCAACGCCGCCCAGTTCTTTTACATAGGCGGCAAGGCTTTCAATATCCGCCAGTTTTGAAACGTCGCAACTTTTGCCATATACTTTTGATCCTGGATAGGCGGCTTTAAGATCCTCGACCACTTTTTCTACCCGCTCGCCATTCCGCGCACAGATGATCACATCGGCCTTCTCTCTTAAAAATTCCTCCGCCACCGCTAAACCGATGCCGACGCTTCCGCCGGTTATCAGCGCCATACGGGTTTCTAACCCTAAATCCATATACCCTTCCTTTTATAGTTCTATCATTACCTTTACCACATCCGGATGTCCGGCGGCGGCGTATTCATAGGCGGCAATAGAATCCTCAAATGTGAATGTTTTACTGATGAAGCGTTTGATATCGATCTTTCCCGCGTTTACCAAGGCGATTGCCCGGTCAAAGCAGTTGATGTATCTGAATATGGTTTCAATGCTAAGCCCTTGGCCCTGTAGAAAGGATACGTCAATGGGGACCGTACCATTCATCATCCCCACAAGAATAACTTTTCCTCCCTTCCTGGCGCACCTGAAAAAATCAGGGTATACCTGTGGACTTCCTGAAGCCTCAAAGACAACATTACAGCCCTTGCCGCCGGTTTCCTTTGCGATGAATTCCAGAAGGTCCGTCTTGGCGGTATTTACCGGAATGATGTTTTTATCGTAAGCGCCGGCGAGGTCTAGTTTTTCCTGCTTTATATCAGAGATAAACACTTTGCCGCACCCGCCTGCCAGGGCGGATATGGCGCACATAACGCCTATGGTGCCGCAGCCTACCACCAGGGCCGTATCCCCAGGTTTGATGGCGGCTTTCTTCGCCGCCTCAATACCGATGGCTAGGGGTTCTATCATGGCCCCTTCCGCCGCGCTCATACCCTGGGGGAGTTTAAAGCAGAACTGAGCGGGATGAACCACCGTCTCTCTCAGGCATCCGTGGACCGGGGGCGTGGCCCAGAAAACCACATCGGGATCGATATTGTACATCCCCTCCAGTACCTCTTGGGAACGCCGGTTGGGAATCCCCGGTTCCATACATACAAGGTCCCCCTTCTCAAACTCCGTCACCTTTTCACCTTTCTCGATAATGACCCCCGCCGCCTCGTGGCCCAGGATCATAGGCTCCCTGACTATAAAATCGCCGATGGACCCCTCTACATAGTAGTGTATATCACTGCCGCAGATACCGCAGGCTTTAATTTGTATCTTCACATCATAGGGGCCGACTGTCTCCATGATAGGAAAATCCCTAAGGCTCAATTTTTTTTCCGCTTCAAGCACTAACGCTTTCATAATCTCCTCCTTCGTACATACAATAACTAAAAGATTCCGGGTATTTAGTCGAAATAAACGCCCGGAATTACATGGTGTTTTTACTTCTTTATTTTTACTTCTTTTTTTACTTCAACGCGCCGGTTTTCTTGTGAACCGCGATAAGTTCGGCAATATTATCCTTCGTATACAAGGGGCATACAATATCGGTGTTCACGATACTGGTAACCGCGCCGGTAAGGATTTGATTGGCAAGCTCCATGTTTTTCCGGGCAAGCTCATCAGCGTTCTGGAAGGCGGTTCCGGTCATGCTCCCTTCCTCAATGAGGAGGGCAGCGGCGGCGTCACCGTCAACGCCGTAAACAAGCAACGAATCAAACTTAGGATTGCCTTTTACCGCTTCGATGGCGCCCATCGCCATATTGTCATTCATGGAAATAACCGCGTCGATTTGGGGATTGGCCTGTACCCAATCTTCCATGTACCGCATGCCTTCATCCTTATTCCAGTGTCCCGATTGTTCGCCGACAATGGTAACATCGGGCCGCTTGGCAAAGAATTCCTGTTCCCAGGAGCGCCGTCTTTCAACGGAATGGAGATTGCCGTCCGGACCCCGGAGTACGACAACTTTCGCGTCCTGGGGAATCTGAGTTAAAGCCAGCCGGGCTACCACCGCGCCCTGCTCATAGGGATCGGCATCTACACTGTTGGTAACCGCCATGATAGCCGGATCCGGTACCCGAGGATTGGTCAGGATGATCGGAATCTTCGCTTCAACCGCCTTCCTGATGTAGGGTTTCTGGGCTTCGCTGTCATTCGGCTGTAGGATGATCAGATCGTACTTATTGGTGATGGCGTTTTCAATCGCCGCATTCTGCTTGGCATCGTCAGCCTGACCGTCAACGACGTCAACTTTGAGGTTGGGGTATTTCTTCGCTTCTTCCTTAACGGAATTCGCGAGCCATGCGGCAAAAAGATCCGCCTGAGCGCGGGCGATATACACAACCCGTTTTGTCCCTCCCGCATCCTTGCCGCCCGCGCCAAACGCCATTGCCGATGCTAAGAAAAGCGTCAGCGCCATCACAAAAAACTTTTTCATTCTCTCCTCCTAAAAATATTTTTAAGCGCAACGCGCTTACTAACCTTTTCATATAACCGCCTACCGGATAACGCATAAAACATTAATACAAAGGTTTATGTTCTTCCTTCCACGGTTAAGATTGGAAAGATCAGTTATTACCCGTTCTATTCCCGCTTTACCCTATCGATTCCCTGTGGACAAATTCCTTAGGCCTGGATCGATTGTTCTTCGCGCGGATATCCATAATCACCGCTAAAGCAATAATAATCCCCTTAATGATTTGCTGAACGTAGGAATTAACTCCCAACAGGTTCATGATGTTGTTGAGAATGCCGACAATAAACGCGCCGGCCAGCGTTCCCATCGCGGTCCCGATGCCCCCCGAAAAGCTGGTCCCGCCGATAACCGCTGCGGTTAGGGCTTCAAATTCATAGCCCTGGGCCGCCGCCGGCAGTCCGGCGTTATTCCGGGACATGAAAATAACCCCCGCGAGTCCCACAAAAATACCGTTGAGCAGGTAGGCAACGAATTTCGACCGTGAGACCTGAATGCCCGAAGCGTTCGCCGCTTCCTCATTGCCGCCTATGGCGTAAAGAGATCGTCCGAGCCGGGTGTTGTTCAGAATGTACCAGGTAGCAAAGAGTATCAACACCATGAAGATAATGGGAATGGGGATGTAAAAAAGAGAGCCCTGCCCCAGTACCACAAACCCGCCGATCTGATAAATGCTCTGCCCGGCGGTATAGAGCAACACTAGTCCTCTTGCCATAGTCATAACCGCGAGGGTTGCGATGAAGGGAGGCGTTTTGAACACGCTGGTTAACAGTCCGCTCACCATATTGCAGAGTATGCCAATCGCCAATCCTATAGAAGAGGCGAGGACCAGAGAACCTGTAGCTTTGTATACCGCGACGGCGAGTACCCCGGCAAGGGCCAATACCGCGCCGTTGGCAAGATCGATAAGGCCGGCAATGATCAGCATGGTTTCCCCAAAGGCGAGGATGGCAATCACGGAATTTTGCTTCAAAATATTGCTTAAATTCGCGGGGGATAAAAAATTCCTGTTTAGCAGCGTACTTATCAGAAACGCGGCTATCAATATGACAAAAATACTGTTTTTACTTATAAAGTACATAAACCGGGATACCGGAAAACCAGCGCGTTTAGCCATTTTGTTCCTTCCTTGTCACAATATTCTTACACGGACGCTTTCGCGCTGTCCGTGGCATACTGCATTATTAATTCCTGAGAGAACTCGCCTCGTTTCAACTCGGCGGCTATTTTCCCTTTTGACATTACATAGATCCTGTCGCACATCCCCAAGAGTTCCGGCATTTCCGAAGAGATCATGATGATGCCTTTCCTGCCGTCCTTGACGATTTCGCTCATCAGTTTGTATATTTCATATTTAGCTCCCACATCTATCCCCCGTGTGGGCTCATCGAGGATTAACACCGCCGGATCTTTGATAAGCCACTTGGCCACCACAACTTTCTGTTGATTCCCGCCGGAAAGATTTGCCGCAGGAGTTTCTATTGAGGGAGTTTTGATCTTGAGATTACCGCACTGTTCCTGTATCTCCACCAGTTCCTTATTTTTATGCAGGTATCCGCCGTAAATGTACCGGGCAAGATTCGGAAGGCCCATGTTTTCCCGAACGCTCCTCATAAGAACAAGGCCGTAACGGCGGCGGTCTTCGGAACACATGGCAATTCCGTTGTTCACGCTGTCGGCAACTTTTTTTATGGCAGCCTTTTTGTTCCGAACTTTGACGGTTCCCGAATCTATCGGATCCAGCCCTCCGACAGCCCTGGCAACTTCGGTACGCCCGGCGCCAACCAGCCCGGCAAAGCCGACAATTTCCCCCGCGTGAAGGGTAAAATTAATATCACGAAAAACACCGATCCGGTTCAGGTTTTCTACTCTTAGCAGTTCTTCTCCGGCGGCGGCTTCAATCTTTGGATAGTCGTTTGACAGTTCCCGGCCCACCATCAAGGAGATAACCTTGTCAATGGTAAGGTTTTTCGCCTCATCGCTTCCGACCACCCTTCCGTCTCTAAAGATAGTTATTCGGTCGGCAATTTTGAATATCTCGTCCATTTTGTGAGAAATATAGATAATGCTTTTGCCCCGTTTTTTCAAGTCCAGGACTTTATTCAAAAGGTCATCAGCCTCTTTCTGAGCTATGGAAGAAGTTGGTTCGTCCATAATCAAAATTGAAGAATCTTTATGAATTGCTTTAAGGATCTCCAGCATCTGAATATCGGCGATGCTCAAATACTTCAGTTTGGTCTGAAGTCCATCAACCATTCTGGGATTATCAATAAGTCCTTCGGCCTGTAAAAGCTCTTCGGTTTGTTGATAGATATACTTCCAGTTTATCGTACCGAATTTATTCACCGGCAGATTTCCCAGAAAAAGACTCTCCGCCACGGTCATCTCCGGGACATAGGTACATTCCTGGTAGATCATGGCGATCCCCTGATTCCCAGCGTCCACCGGATTTTGGATATGAACCGGCTTGCCTTCAAGGTAAATGTCCCCGGAATCCGCTTTATAGAGGCCGTTGATTATCTTCATCAGAGTAGACTTACCCGCGCCATTTTCGCCGCACAAGGCATGGACTTCTCCCCGCCGGGCCGAAAAGCTGACATTATCCAAGGCTATTACCCCAGGAAAAGCTTTAGTAATGTTCTTTAATTCAAGAAAAACATTTTCCGCCATACCGATCCGCCATTACAAAAATTCGTACAAAACATTGCCGCCTCCGCAAAGAACCTGTACGGGTTCGCCATTCATTGTGCAATGATTTTACTGTCAGCGCCACGCTTCATAAATCATTATCTCATGGAAAATTGCGCATGTCAACAAAAATTTGCGCAAAAAAGGCAAAAAATTGAAGCCATTTGCGTAAAAATTTATCGAAACGAAGAACCAAAGAGTTTCGGCGAACAGGCCCCAGGAGTTTGCGAGGCTTTGCCCCTAAAAGCCGGATATTTTTAGAGCCTGTCGCGCTTCGCTTATAGATTATAGTATAAATATGCAATTCACGCAAAATTCCGCAGGCGCTCCCGGAAAAACAACAGGTTAAAATTCAACTATACAAAACGTGAATAATAATTGTATAATTATGCAAGTTTAATACAGCTTCCGGCGTTGGTTCGCGTCCGGGGGTCATTTTTTATAAGCAGGAGTAATGTATGTCGGATTTAGCGGGAAAGAAGAAGTTTGCCATGCCCCATGTCTACATTTTACTGGTCGGTATCATCATGATAGTGGCCATTCTGACCTGGGTGCTTCCGGCAGGTGAGTTCGACCGGGCCCAGAACGCCGCGGGCCGGACGGTAGTGGTACCCGGCACATTTCACACGGTAGAAAAAAGCCCGGTCGGTTTTTTTAAAGCGGTTCAAGCTATCTTCAAAGGCATGGTGGACGCCGCCGATATTGTGTTTTTTATCTTTATCTCTTTTGCTTCTATTAATCTGCTGTTGTCCTCCGGCGCCATTCAGGGACTTGTTTCGGGGCTCTTGAAAGTTCTCAGAGGCAAAGCCCGGGCCGCGATGATCCCTATCTTCCTTATCATCTTCGGTCTCGCGTCGTCTACTATCGGCATGTTCGAGGAATCCCTGCCTTTCATTCCCATCTTCGTGGGTATTGCTATAGCTATGGGTTACGACGCCCTGATAGGCATCGGCATTGTCGCCCTGGGGGTTGGCATGGGCTATTCGGGGGCCGCCATGAATCCCTTTACCGTCGGAGTCGCCCAAGGCATAGCGGAACTTCCCTACCTTTCCGGCGCGTGGTTCAGGATTATTACTCATGTCGGAATGATCATCGTGGCATCTATATACATGGTCCGATACGCACTGATGATTCAGAAGGATCCTTCAAAGAGCCTGGTAAGGGGAGAAGACTTTAGCAAATTCGCCATGGACGAAAAGTCCCTTGCCCAATACTCCTTCGGTATACGCCAAAAACTGGTCCTGGTGGTTTTCTTCGCGACCCTGGCGATCTTCGTCATTGGCGTCAAGGTATGGGGCTGGTACTTTGGGGAGATCGCCTCGGCCTTCCTGCTCATGTCTATGGTAGTCGCCGTCATCATGGGGTGGACCCCCAACGAATTTATCCGCAAGATCATTGTGGGCCTTCAGGACATTACCGTTGCCTGCCTTATGGTTGGTATAGCCAGAGGCATACGGGTTGTGCTTACTGAAGGCCATATCATTGATACGGTGGTGTACGGTATGTCGACGCCCCTTTCCCATCTGCCCAAGTGGGTGGCGGGGGAATTGATGCTGGTGTTCCAAACCATGCTCAACTTCCTTATTCCCTCGGGGTCAGGGCAGGCCGCTACGGTTATGCCGATTATGGCGCCCCTGGCGGATATTTTAGGCGTCAGCCGTCAGGTTGCGGTGCTGGCCTTTCAGTTCGGCGACGGGCTTTCCAACATCCTGTGGCCTACCGCCTTTGCGGTGGTTATGGCCGGCATAGGCGGCGTCAAGATAACCAGTTGGTGGAAGTGGCTCGTACCCCTGTTCCTCTGGCTCATCCTAATCCAGGCTGTCTTCATCGCGGTGGCGATAGGGATTGGCTATTAAGTGGAATTCGATCTGGTAATATCGGGGGCCCGGATCATGGACCCCGAGTCCGGACGGGATGAGACAGGTAACCTCGGCGTCAGGGCGGGCGGTATTGCCGCCGTAAGCCGGGAGCCCCTCAAGGCCGCCGAAGAAATCGACGGCCGGGGGCTGGTCCTTGCGCCGGGTTTTATCGACCCCCATATCCACGAGGAGTCCGTTGAAGGGGAGAAACCGGGGGAATTCCGTTTTCCCCGGCAGGCGGCCGCCTGCGCCCTGGCGGCCGGCAATACGACTATCCTGGGCGGTAACTGCGGGGAAAGCAATTACCCGGTAGGCAAGTATCTTATCCGTCTTGAAAAAGAGGCCCTCTCTATAAATTGCTTTACCCTGGTTGGCAGTACCGTTTTGCGGAGGACACTCGGCATCGGGGACTACGACGCGGCGTCGCCGGCCCAAATCGCCCGGATGAAGGACATGGCCCTGGAAGCTATGGACGAGGGCGCGCTGGGGGTATCTTTTGGGCTGCAATACTGTCCCGGAACGGGTTTTGCGGAAGTCCTGGCCCTCTGCGAGGCGGTCAGGGAAAGGGGCGCGTTTTTTGCCGTACACATGCGGTACGATACGCCTCCCCGGGCGGTTGAAACCGTGGAGGAGGTGATCGCCGCCGCCCGTGTTACCGGCGCGGCCCTCCAAATATCCCACTACGCCGCCAATGTTTATGGTGTCTCAGACCATGGAAACAACCTGGAAATTACCTCCCGGCTTATCGAGAATTCGGGAGCCGATATAGGCGCCGATATGTACCCCTATGATACCTGGGCCACCTGTATCCGGTCCGCAGTTTTTGACCAGGGGTTTGAGGACTTCAACTTCGGCGTCAGGGACCTGGAAATCATTTCCGGCCCTTTGGCAGGCCGGTACTGCACGCCGGAGCTTTTCGAAGAGCTGCGCCATGCCTCGACCGATACCAACGTGGCCTGCCATAACGCCATTCCCATAAAGGACCTTGAAACGGTTTACCGCCTCCCCTTTGTCTGCCTGGGAAGCGACGCCATCATGTCCATAGGATCCGGCGGGGTAAAGAAAGGCCATCCCCGTGCCGCCGGCAGTTCCGCCCGGTTTCTGAGGGAATTCGTCAGGGAGAAGCGGCTCCTTTCCTTGATGGACGGGCTGCGGAAGCTTACCCTCCTGCCGGCAACCCGCCTGGGCCTTGGGAAAAAAGGCCGCATCCGGGAAGGATGCGACGCCGACCTGTGCCTCTTTGATCCCGAAACTATAACCGACAATGCCGGTTATGGAATTGAAACTTGTGCGCTGCCGCCCTCCGGCATAAAAGCCGTAATTTGCGGCGGACGGGTGGCTTACATCCGGTAAGGATCGGTGGTATATGGAAATCGTCGTCGCCGATCCGGCGAAAAACATCACGGTCTTTGTGCTTGGCGAAGCGGAGGATAGTGAAAAACGGGCTGAAACCGCCCGCTCCCTTTTGGCGGACCCCCGGTTCAAGGCGGAACAGGTGGGTTTTGTCCTGCCTCCCGTGCCAGGAAACGCGGGCCGCCGCCTTTGGCGTCTTGAAATGATGGGCGGTGAATTCTGCGGCAACGCCGCCCGGAGTTTCGGCCTTTTTATTGCCCGGGAAACAGGAAGCCGGGGCCGCGTTCCGGTTCCCATCGAAATTTCCGGCGTGGATACCCCTTTGATCGTTACCGTTGATACGGAGGCGGGTAGGGCGGAAGTCGAAATTCCCAAACCCCTTGCCATAGACCGGGTCGAGGCGGGCGGCCCGGAGAGCTTTCCCCTCGTCATCTTTGACGGCATTGTTCACGCCATTGCCCCAGATATCAGCCCCGAAGAAACGGCGTTTCGCCGTATACAAACCGCGGTTGAAAAGCGTTGCCGGGATCTGGCCGGCACAAAACTGAGGAGCCATCCCGCCGCTATAGGGGTGATGTTCTTCGATACGGCAAGCCGCTTCATGACGCCGGCGGTGTACGTTGCCGCCACGGACTCCCTGGTTTTTGAGTCAAGCTGCGGTTCCGGGTCCGCCGCTCTCGCTGCCTGGGAAACTCGCAGCGCCGCCGACGGCGAACGCCGCCTGGAGGTGAGGCAACCCGGCGGCATTATCGAAGCCGGGATTTGCAGGAAGAACGGGGAGATTTCCCACATCGCTATCGGGGGACCGGTGAGGTTGAGCGGGAAAATAACGGTATAACCGGGAATCCTGCCGGGGCCTTTAGCCTATTTCCCGGCGCTTTCCTATTATTGAAGAAGCCGCCACCGCCGCTACGATGACGCTGCCTCCCGCAATGGCCGAGGCTGCGGGCGTCTCCCCGGTAACCAGGAGTACCCACACCGGGTTCAGGACAGGCTCTATCATGGCGGTGAGCATGGCCTGAATGGCGGGAACCCGTTTTATGCCGTAGGCAAAGAGCAGGGAAGCCAAGCCAATCTGGAAGACGCCCATAAACGCGACGGCCAGGAGGGCGTCGGAGTTCACGGACGGAGGATAGAAAAAGAAGAAAGGAACGCTGAACGCGGCGGTAAAGATATGGGCGAGGAGCATGGCGTCTGCGGGATCCCCGTCTTTCATCATACGCAAAAAGACGGAATTGAGTCCAAAACAGATGCCGGATAAGACGGCGATACCGTCCCCCAGGAGGCTGCGGGGCAAAACGCCGCCCCTAAGGCCGTCTGCCAGCGCCAAACTGTCTTTGAAGAAGAGGGCCATCCCCCCCATGACCAGAACCAAGGCGCCCCAGTGTTCCCATTGGGGCTTCTCGTGGATCAGCAGCCAGCCGAACATGGCCGCCCAGATCGGAGCGCCGTACTGGAGCAGGATGGCGTTTGCCGGCGCGGTAAGCTTATTGGCGATCACGAAGAGGAGCATAGTGGCGGCGTAGGCGCACCCCCCGGCGAAGATAGAGAGCGGCGGGGCCTTGGCCGTAACCTTGCGGGGCTTGAGGAATTTAACGGCCGCCAAAACCAGGGCGGCCAGAGAACTCCGCGCTCCGGCAATCAGAATGGGAGGCCAGTCCAGCAGCTTGATACATAGGCCGCTGGTACTCCAAAGGATGGCGCATAAAAAAATCGCCCCCTGGCCCAGATGCCGGGAGCTTTTATCAATATTGGGGAAATGCCTCATAAGAGTAGTATCATAGCTTCATTTTAATCCCTGGGCAATATGAAATCTTCGAGGGGTGGGGGGACAAGTCCCCTGGAACCAGAGCGCCGCAGGGCGTAGGGGTCGGACTTGCGGAACAAGTCCGCGGCCTCCCTTCCTTCGTTTCGGCTAATTTTTTTGTTTTTGACGCCGATAATAAAGAAATCCTCGGAGCCTGTTGCACAGGTGGATTTTTACGGTACTTTTGCTCAGGACTAGCAGTTTGTTGCGCTTCGCGCATAAAATCCTGAAAAATCACCGGTTAGGCGATTTTTACCCTGCAAACTGCCATCGAACCAAAGGTTCGCAGGAGACCGATAATCGTGGTTTTTGCGGTGTTTTGTGTTGCAAAAACCAACAAGTGCAACAGGTTCCTAGGCGATTCCGGAGGTTCAATTGATCAGGGGATGGTATACGGGCGCCAGCGGCATGAGGGCCCAGCAGTGGCGGCTTGACGCGGTGGCGAATAACCTCGCAAATGCGGATGTAACCGCGTATAAAAAGGACGTTACCCTTCACAAAGCCTTTCCGGAACTTCTTATGCGCAGGATGAGCGACGACGGCGTGTACCGGCATCCTTTTGGTTCAGGGGACGAAGCGCCCGTCATCGGAAAGCTGGGGACCGGGGTAGAGGTGAATGAACTCTTTACGATATTTGAGCAGGGCGCTCTTAAGGAAACTCAAAGTGATTTTGACGTTGCCCTGGACGGTAAGGGTTTTTTCGCCGTGGCGACCCCCTGGGGAGAACGGTATACCCGGAACGGCTCGTTTCTGTTAGGGAAAGAAGGTTACCTGGAAACCAAAGAAGGCTATCCCGTGCTGGGGGAAAACGGCCCGCTCCGGGTCCAGGCCAACAATTTTCAGGTTGACAAGGACGGACGGGTCTGGATTAACGCCGAATATGCCGATGATCCCGCAGGTATGGTTTCCCGGGAAAACAACGCCTGGGGAGAGACGGTACTCCTGGATACTCTGAAGATCGTGGATTTCGACCTGGACCGGTACCTTCAAAAGCAGGGATCCAGCCTTTACCGGGCTACTGATACTTCAGGGGAAGGACAGGTCCTGGAAGGGGAGGCCCGGCCGCGGGTAATACAGGGTTTTATTGAGGCCGCCAACGTGGATCCGGTGGTAGAAATGGTCCAGATGATCGAAGTGAACCGGGCTTACGAGGCCAACCAAAAAGTGATACAAACCGGCGATGCCATGCTTGGGGTTCTCCTCAACCAGGTGTCCCGGTTCGCGTGAGTTTGCGGCCGGCAAACTGAGGGAGTAATGAATGGTACGAAGTTTATGGACCGGCGCGTCCGGCATGATTGGGCAGCAGGCAAACATAGATACGATCTCCAATAACCTGGCAAACGTGAACACTGCGGGATTTAAAAAGATGCGGGCGGATTTTGAGGACCTCCTGTATCAGACCATCAAGACCGCCGGAACGCCCGCTACCGAGGACACGGTGGTTCCGGTGGGAATGCAGATGGGTCATGGGGTAAAACTTGCCGCCACGCAGCGTATGTTCAGCCAGGGGGCTCTTCAGAATACCGAGAATGTCTATGACATGGCCATACAAGGCGAGGGCTTTTTCCGTATTCAGATGTACGACGGTACGTATGCCTACACCCGGGACGGCGCCTTCAAAGTGGACTCCGACGGGCGGCTCGTAACATCCAACGGGTATTGGGTCCTGCCGGATATTATCATGCCGGAAAATTTCCTCCCTCAAACCATTGCGGTTACCAAGGACGGGCGGGTTTCGGTGAAGATCCCCAATACCGATGATCCGGTAGATGTGGGCCGCATTGAGCTTTACCGGTTTCCCAATCCCGTGGGCCTTACCGCAGTAGGGGAAAACCTCTTCAAGGTAACCAACGCATCGGGAGACCCCATAGCGGGCCGTCCCGGCTATGAAGGAATGGGGCAAGTCATCCACAAATTTCTGGAAATGTCCAACGTGTCGGTCGTGCGGGAAATGGTGGACCTCATCGTTGCCCAGCGGGCATACGAGTTCAACTCCCGGACCATACAGACCAGCGACAACATGCTGGGAACCGCTACCAGTCTGAAGCGATAGGAAATTATATGGATATAAACGCTATTGGTTCGTATCTGAACACGGTGCAGCAGGCGCCCTTTTCCCAGCGGCTCACGGGCGGCTCTCAGGAAACATCCGGCGGAAGGGATACGGTATTTGCCGGCATCCTCGACAAACTCCGGAACGCCCAGGTTGCGGGGCCCGAAAACAAACCCGCCCCGGCCCTGTCCAGCCGGAAGCCGGTCATCGACAAAACCGGCAAACTCTACGAGCAATGCGAAGCCCTGGAGACCTTCCTGGTAAAGACCCTTATCAGCGGGATGCGGAATACGGTGCAAAAATCGGACCTCATCGACACCGGTTTTGCGGGTCAGATGTACGAGGACATGCTCTACGACGAATACGCCAAAGACTTTACCCGCAATGCAAACTTCGGCCTTGCGGAACTGGCCTATTTGGAACTCACCGGACAGCGGGGCAAAGCGGTGGCCGGCGGCCCGGTAAATCAGACGTAAAATCCTTAGCCTGTTGGCGTACCCCCAAGTTGCCCGCAGGCGCCGCCTATACTCCGGCCCTTTCTGAAACGCCGGGTAACGTTTAGGCCCAGCTTTCCAAGCCATAGCTCCAGGCGGGCGATTTCCCCGGCATCAGGTTCCCGCAAGGGCCGGCCCTCAAAGCCCAGTCCCTCCACAGGGTTCCAGGGTATCAGGTTTACGGCCACGTTAAGACCGGCGGCAAAGTCCGCCAGGGCATCCGCGTCTTTAGGGCGGGTATTGACGCCTCCTAAAAGGACCGCCTCCAGGGTGATGCGCTGTCCCGTCTGTTCCTGGTATTGGCGGAGGGCTTCTTTTACTGCGGGGAGGGGGTCCGCCGCCGGCAGAAGGCGGCGGCGGAGTTTCTCATCGGCGGTAGTGAGGGACAGGGCCAGACGGAAACGGGGGCCGTTTTCCCCCAGGTCCCTGATTCCCGCGACAATGCCGCAGGTAGAGACAGTGATACGCCGGGGTGAGAAGCCCATACTCTCGCCGCCGGTCAGGACAGCCGCAGCCCGGCGGAGTTCCTGTAGGTTGAGCAGTGGTTCCCCCATGCCCATGAACACGATGTTGGCGATATCCCCCGCGATTCCTTTAAGCCGGAAAAACTGACTCCCTATTTCGGCGGAATCCAGGTTGCGGCGGAAGCCCAGGGCACCGGTCTTGCAGAAAATGCAACCCATGGGGCAACCCGCCTGGGTGGAAAGACAGGCGGTCCTGCGTCCTTCCCCATCGGTGAGCAGTACAGCCTCGACGCAGTACCCGTCGTCAAGGGTAATCCTGAGCTTCACCGTTCCGTCGGGGTCCCGCAGTTCGGCGGCTACTTCGCCGGGATAGAGGGCAAACCGCTCACTCAGTTCCGCTCTCAGGGGCAGGGGGAGGTCAGTCATGTCGTCAAAGGTTCCGGCGCCCCGGTGTATCCAGGAAAATAGCTGCTTTGCCCGGTATCCGGGCAGGGGAGAAAGAAGAACCGCCAGCTCCTCCACCGGAAGAGCGGCAAGAACGGGACGCCCGGCGTTGCGGGGCATGTCAGGCTCTGAGTTTTTCCAGGAGTTCAATGACGGAAATGTTCCGCAGTCCCAGCTTTTGGAATTCCGTGAGGACATCTATTGCCTGTTTTTTGTCCCCTTTCTTGACATAACAATCCGCTAATTCAATGTAAAACCGGTAGTTTTTGGGGTCCTGCTGGATTAGGTGGCGCAGGGATTCGATGGCCTCATTGTATTTACCCTGAACTTTGGCGACTATCGCAAGCCCCAATACCGCGTAGGTGTCGAATTCGATGTTTAAAGCCCGGTGATAATACTCCGAAGCCTTTTCATACTCGGTAAGGTTACGGTACGCATCCCCAACCCGGGTCAGGATCACCTTGTTCCGCGGATCCTGCTCCAGGATACGGTTCCAGTATTCCAGGGGGCGGTACAAGTGATTCAAGCCCCGGTAACAGTCGGCCAGCCCGAAGAGGGCGTAGAAGTTGTAGGGATCCCGCTCCAGGGCTTTTTCAAAGTAGCCTATTCCCTTTTCAAAGGTCTTGAGTTTCCGGTGGCAGTTGCCTATGGAGGTCAGGACCCGGATATCCACGTTTTCCTTATTGGCCTCCAGCATCTTCTCCCAGTAGAACAGGGCCTCCCGGTATTCTTTGAAGTCGTAGTGCAGATGTCCCAGACCTATGATGGCGTAGGGATTTTGGTCTTCCATCTCCAGAACCCGCTGGTACACCATCTTGGAGTGCTTGAAATCCCGAATCTTCCGATAGGCATCGGCCACACGGGTCAGGACGGTGATGTTTTTGTCATCGTGGAGCAGGTATTGTTCCCATATTTCTATAGCCCGATGGTACTGATTCAGAGCTTTATAGCAGTCCGCTAAGCCGAACAAGGCGTAGTTATTCCCCGGATGGCAACTGAGGCAACGCTTGTAGTACTCCACAGCCTCCCGGAAAGATCCCCGTTTCCGGGTCGCGTCCCCCATGCCGACTAAGGCGTAATTGTTGTTTTCATCAGTCATCAGGATCTTACTGAAACATTCCACCGCTTCGGCAATCTTGTTTTCTTTCAAAAGAAGGTATCCTTTTTTTGAGAGTACCGATATATCCAAAACTTCTTCATCCAGGCCGGCGGAGAGATTCAGCGCCGGCTTCCTGGAAACGCCCAGGTCCATTATCCCCTGTTGGTTTTCACTATTGTTCATTTAGAAGTATCCTCTTTTTCATATATCATACTTTTTCATAGATCATACTTTTGATGATTTCGGATAATTCTACGATAATTGATTCAGACTTCTTTTTGTCCGGAGCAATCCAATACATACGAAGAGCATCTAAAATTTTTCCTTTGGATAGGTAGAAATCGCCTATTCTCACCAGACCGTCGGAATACCCGGTGGTTAAAAAAATCCTTCGAGCGCCCTCTATATTCCCTTCGTTGTATAGAATATTACCTTTACGGTTTAACGCAACTTTCTGCTCTCGGCTAATCTGAGGCTTGGAGAAGGTTTTTAGAAAAACGGCCTGATCTTCAAAACGGTTCAATACACTTGTGTAATCCATACCATTCCTAAATAAGTTATTACTACTCTTGTTCGCCATTTTTAACCAAATTGCAACCAAAATTTTTGGACTTCGTAACAAAGTACGCCTTAAACTGACCGCACATGCTATGTATACTATAGCATATATTACAAAACAAGTCAACTATTTTTTCGCTAAAAAAGCAAAAAAATCTACAACAGAACGTCCATAAACCTTTGAGGTTTCTAACAAAAACCCCTCAATTCTATTATAACCATCTTCCCGGGGTCTGTGCAAGAGTATTCGTGAGCCGGGATGTACCAGAGGAGAGGCCGCTATGGATTTAAGGAGGTCCTCCTTGTATTTATAGGGGAAAGGAGGGTCGCAAAAAATCACGTCAAAGGACTTTTTAGCCCGGGATACATAGCGTTCGGCGGCTATAAAACGGCAATATATCCGTACCGGGGACATGGAAACGTTTTTCAGGAGGGTTTTCCGTTTTAGGGGGTCTTTTTCAACCGCTTCCACCGGCGCGGCGCCCCGGGAAGCCGCTTCCAGAGCGATGATACCGGAACCGGAGAAGATGTCAAGAAAGGAAAAGCCAGAGAGATCCCCCAGGACCGCAAAGACCGATTCCCTCATACGGTCCATGGCGGGACGGATTTTACCTTCCGGGACTTCCACCCGCCGTCCCGCAAGTATACCGCCGGTAATTCTCATATTATTTGAGACTTTGAAAAAGCTCGCTTAACTCATCGGAACTCACCAAGGAGTCTATCAATACCCCTTCGGTTTCAGAATCAATGATATTTCCGATGGTCTTTCGCCGTTCCTGGGTATGGTTCCACAGGAGGGTAAGGCGGTCGCGGATCTTCGGAAATTGGCCCGCCGAGATGTCGCTGTCCCCATCGATCTGGTCCGAAAGGACTTCCCCAAAGATCCGTTCGGTTTCGGCCAGATTGTGGAATTGTTCCGTTCGTTCGATAAAATGCTTATTAGCCGAAAGCTGCTCCAGAAGGATAGAGAGGGTTCTATCGATAAAATTTACATCATCCAGCGTTTTTTCCAGAAACAACTCCGGGTCGGCATCCAGGAGGAGCATATCCCGAATTATTCTGATTCGGGTATTGATGATAAAGATGGAATCCTCAAAGTTAATATGCCTATGCATACTTCATATATCGGTGTTATCTCGTTGCTTTATCTGTTTTTTTTGCGGCTATTCATTGCCCTCCCGTTATGTCCCGTGTCCGGTCCTATGAAGGGCAAAACCCCGCAGGCTCCAAAGGATCCCCGTTAATCGGAATTTTCTGCATGAATAAGCAAAAAATCCACAAGTGCAACAGGCTCTAACCAGTTACCTCTTTTACCGCCTTTTCCCGGGCGGTTATGACTTTATCGCACCACTCGTCGAATTCCCGATCCTCCTTCTGATATTCCGGGTGGGACTGGATATATTCAATGGTTTGGCATATCCCCTGGTCAAAACGGACCGCAGCGGTAAAACCCGGAACCAGACGTTTGAGTTTGGCGTTGTCAAAAACCACCGAGTTGGCCTTATCCCCGGTGAGCCCGCCCAAAAAGTCGTAGGATTTGCCGCAGAGGGCGAGAAATTCACTTGAGACATGAACCGCCTTGAGGGGTTTGTCCAGGACGTCCGCTATGGCGGCGTACACCTGGTTCCAGGTAACCGTCTCGTCGGACGTGATGTGGACCGCCTCTCCTATGGCGTGGATGTTCCCCAAAAGACCGATGAATCCCCTGGCGAAGTCGCTGGTATGGGTCATGGTCCAAAGGCTCGTACCGTCCCCATGGATGATCACCGGCTTTCCTTCGATGATCCGTTTTACTACCTGCCAGCTCCCGTTTTTCCCGTGGACCCCCAGGGGGACGCTCCGATCATCGTAGGTATGGCTGGGCCGCACGATAGTGATGGGGAACCCTTCTTCCCGGTACTTTTTCAGGAGGAAATCCTCGCAGGCGATTTTGTTCCGGGAGTATTCCCAAAAGGGGTTTGCCAGGGGAGTTCCTTCGGTAATGCGGTAATCGCCCAGGGGTTTTTGATACGCGGACGCGGAGCTGATAAACACGTACTGTTTGGTCCTGTCCTTGAAGAGCCGGTAATCCCGCTCAACCTGATCCGGAGTAAAGGCGACAAAATCGGCCACTACGTCAAAAGTCCTATTTTCGAGCATTTCCGCCACGCCGGCTTCGTCGGATATGTCGCACTGGAACATCCTCGCCGCCGCAAGGTTACCGTTGATCCGGTTCCCCCGGTTCAGAAGGTACAGCCGGTGATCTTTCAACAGCCGCAGGGCAATCTCCATACTGATGGTTCCTGTTCCACCTATTAATAAAATTTTTTTCATAGTACCTCCACTCTGAAAAGCGTTTCCAGAAGACTGGTTATTGCCGGTAAAAACCGGTCGAAAGAGTAAGCGGAGTCCCGCAAAAGTTCCTCACTGGGTAAACAGCTTAGGCGACTTGAGGTAAATCTCCGCGTTAAAGGATCTGAGGAGTTTGCTCATTGATCTGTTGGTCATGATAGTGCGGACGACTTTAGCGGAAAGCTCCGCCGAGGGGACCACTTCCAGGTTAGGGATTCCACCGGAGACCGCGCGGCAGGGGCAGTAGACCGTATCGGTAACGATAATCCTGCTGAGGAGCTTATCCTGAACCAGGGCGGTGAGTTTTTCCGTAGCGGGAGGGGAGAAGAGGGCGTGGACCGCGATGATGTTGATTTCCGCGGGTTTTAAGGATGCCAGGACGTGAACCAGGCTTTCCACAGAACTGGCGGTGTCCACCATGTCGTCCACGATCCAAAGGACTTTGCCCTCTACCGGCTCGTGGGATAAAATATTGATGGATTCAATGGTATTGACCCGGGAATAGTCCCGTTGCTTGTGGGCCACCACCAGGGGAGCGCCGAAGGCGTTGGCAAAGCCCCGGGCCAGCTTTTCCCCCCCGGCATCAACGGAGCAGAAAGCCCAATGGGGGCGGACCACTTTTTCCAGGGTGTCTATGTCCCGTATGTAAACGTCGCAGAGGTAGCGCTTAATTAAAGTAAGGGCGGGAATGTCGTCAATGGCGCAAAGGGCAGGGTCCAGCATGGACTTGGATTTGTCCGAATGGAGCTGGTAGGTGGCAATGTGAGTGGCCCCCAAACTTACCATGGTTTTAAGGTGTACCCAAAGGCCCACGGAACTGCGCCGGGCAGTACGGTCTGACCGGGAGCAGGAAACAAAGGGTTCAAAGACCAGAATCCGCAACGCCTGGGCCCGTTTCAGGGCGTCAATAGTATGGTACAATTCAATCTTCGCGTCCGCTACGCTGGTTCCGGCCTCGTTCCGGGCGCAGCTTGCGAAAAGTACCGCGTCTTTGCCCCGGATTGAGGTATTCACCACCGCCTCAATCTCCCCATCGGCAAAACGATCCACCTGCAATAAATCTATCCCGTTAAGGCTGTCCGCAAAGGAAGAAAAACTGGGAAACTTGGTTAAATATTCCACCACCCGGGCGGCATAGGTCCGCATGGACCGGGTAGCGGTTATGACAAATTCTTCGAGCACGATTAACCCCGTTCATTTCTTATATGTCATGATACCACGATACGCCCAGGTTTGAACAGCGTGTTTAAAGGAGGGGGAAGTCGCAGACTTGCTCCGCACGTCCGGCCCCTGTATCCGCAACGCCCCCGCTAAGAGGACAAAGTCTTCAGGGAACTTTGTCCCCAGGGGACTTGTCCTCCCAGACCCTCCGAAATTTTGGACGGGGCCCCCCGGTTCATTTCTTTAAGGACCGCATGGCGTTAAGTGTGGCGATGATCGTGACGCCTACGTCGCTGAACACGGCTTCCCACATGGCAGCTATCCCCAGGGCGCCCAAGGCCAGAATAACCAGTTTGACCCCCAGGGCAAAGACGATGTTCTGCCAGATTATGGTCCGGGTCCGCTTCGCTATGCCTATGGCTTCGGCGATCTTGGAAGGCTCGTCAGTCATGAGCACCACGTCGGCGGCTTCTATCGCCGCGTCGGAGCCAACCCCGCCCATGGCTATGCCCACATCGGCGCGGGCCAGAACCGGCGCGTCGTTGATACCGTCTCCTACGAATACCACTTTACCCGGCCCGGATCGCCCTCCTTCCAGTTCCTCCAGCTTTTCTACCTTTTGATGGGGCAATAGCGCGGCGTAGACCCTGTCTATGCCAAGTTCTTCCCCGATTTTTCCCGCCGCCCGCTGGGAGTCGCCGGTAAACAGGGCGATAGTTTTGACCCCCAGGGCTTTAAGGTCCGCGATTGCCTGTTTGCTGTCATCTTTCAATTCATCGGCGATGACGATATACCCGGCAAAGGCGCCGTCTATGGCAAGGTAGACCACCGTACCGGGGACCTCCGTTTTGGTACAGGGAATACCCGCTTCTTCCAGGAGTTTACCGTTCCCGGCCAGTACGGTTTTGCCGTCTACCAAGACCCGTACCCCCTGGCCGGCTATTTCCTCATAGCCGGTTATGTTCCCGGTGGAAACCTCCCTGCCATAGGCTTTGAGGATAGACTGGGCTATGGGATGGCTCGAATGGCTTTCGGCGTAGGCGGCGAAATAGAGCAATTCCTCCCGGGTAAGGCCCTGGGGGACTACGCTGGTAACGCTGAAGATGCCCCGTGTTAGGGTGCCGGTTTTATCGAACACCACGGTATCTACCCTGTTTAGGGCTTCCAGGTAATTGCCGCCTTTGACCAGGATGCCCCGGCGGGAAGCGCCGCCTATGCCGCCGAAGAAGCTGAGGGGGATGGAGATGACCAGGGCGCAGGGACAGGAAACAACCAGGAATACCAGGGCCCGGCGGAGCCAGTCGGCAAAACGGGCTTCCGGCAGGAGGAGGGGAGGGAGGACCGCCAGGATCAGAGCGGCGAAAACCACCGCCGGAGTGTAGTACCGGGCGAACTTCGTGATAAAGTTCTCCATTTTAGCCTTCCGGCTCCCGGCGTTCTGAACCAACCGCAATATCTTGGAAACCGTAGTCTCCCCAAATTCCTTGGATACCTCAATGGTCAGGAGGCCGTTCTTATTGACAGAACCGGACAGAACCTCGCTCCCGGTTTCAACGTCCCTGGGCAGGGATTCCCCGGTCAGGGCCGAGGTATCTAGGGCGGAACGGCCCTCAATAACCGCGCCGTCCAGGGGTATTTTTTCACCGGGCTTTACTACGATGAGGTCTCCAACCTTCACCGCTTCCGGGGAGACCCGGCTCAGGCCGGTTGCGGTTTTCAGGTTGGCGAAATCCGGACGTATGTCCATGAGGGCGGTGATGGACTTGCGGGAACGGCCAACGGCGTAGTTTTGGAAAGCCTCGCCCACCTGGTAAAAGAGCATCACCGCCGCCGCCTCGGGATATTCCCCTATGGCGAAGGCCCCTACAGTGGCCAGGCTCATAAGGAAGTTTTCGTCGAACACCTGCCCCCGGGCGATGTTTTTCAGGGCCCGCCAAACCACGTCGCCCCCGATAAGAAGGTAGCTCGCCAGGAACACGGTAAATTCTATGTACCGGGAGAAGGGAAGTATCATGCCCGCAGCGAAAAGCAGGGCTCCCGCGCCCAGCAAAACGCGGCGCGTCCAAGGCTGCAAGCCCCGTCGGACCTCCGCCGGTTTCTCCGCCGTGGCTTTTTTTTCGTTCATCACGATATCCGGCTCAATACGCCGGATTATGGCTCCGGCTTCGGTTACAACAACCTCGGCCTTCACATGCCCTTCAATCTCCATGGTCAAAAGCCGGTTCGTAAAATCTACGCTTGCCCCAAGTACGCCTTCAAGGGCGTGTACCTTTTTTTCGATCTTTCCGGCGCATACCGGGCAACAAAGACCTTCCAGGGTAAATTCCTTTCTGATGATCGCTTCCATATCAAATTCCCTATAACGAAGCTAAACGAATTAAATTGAACGATTGATAAATCGTTCAACCAATATCCGAAAAAAAACATCCTCTCCCAGTTCTTTTTTAAATGAGTTACTTTTCATTGACATGGACCAGGCCCTGGGCAAAAATGCCGCCTACATGCTCATCGTCCAGGGAATAATAGACAACCTTGCCGTCCTTGCGGTACTTGACCAGCCTGGTCTGTCTGAGGGTCCGCAGTTGATGGGAAATGGCCGACTTGGTCATGCCCAATAGGGCGGCGATGTCGCAGACACACATCTCGGAATGCTGTAGGGCGCAAAGTATCCGTACCCTGGTGGAATCGCTGAACACCTTGAACATATCCGCCAGGTTAAGGAGGACTTCGTCTTCGGGCATGAGCTGCCGTACCCTGGCAATCACGTCCTCGTGGATAACGTTGCAGTCGCAGGCGGCCGCTTTGTCGATTTCAAAG
>JAIRLK010000226.1 GCA_031259515.1 Treponema sp.
AAGCATACTCTCTCCAAAAACCAGACATTTATTATGAGGCCGGCACCGATCTTGCGCATGGGAACAGGATGAGATTATTACCGGCATACCGCTTTTTACCGTTTGAAGCGCCATAGGGATGGACATCTTCACTTCCACAAAACGGACATTTTAATGTTACTGCTACCAAAACTTTCCCCTCATAAAGTTTTGGTATAGTATATTCGCTTTCAGTATAATAAGTCTAGCACATCACCGGCCACAGATCCATCGGCCCAATTTACTATGCGGGGCTTTTTTTTCCATGCTTTATTGCGGCTTTGCAGATCTTACAAACTTTGATCTTTCGGTCGCCGGATTCTACCTCGTAGAGCAACTTGACGTTGCCCCTTTTGCAAACCGGACAATCACCCCTGCCGCGGGAGGCCAATTCCCGAATTCCCTTTCCTCTATGCGCTTTGGACATTATGTTAACTCTCCTGAATTATTAATTCGCCGTTTTTTTGGCGGCGGCTTTTCGCTCTTTTTTCGCTTTTTTCTCCGCCTTTTCAATATCCAGATGATAGTCAACCAACTCAAGGATGACTATTTCCGCCGCATCGCCGTACCGTTCCCCAAGTTTGAGGATACGGGTATAACCGCCCGGCCTTTCCTTCATCCTGACCGCGATATTGGTGAACAGTTTCGCCACAATTCCCGCATCAAAGAGACGGCTCGAAACAATACGCCGGTTATGAACCGAATCAACCTTTGCCCGGGTAATGAGCTTTTCGGCGCTCCGCCTGATTTCCAGGGCCTTTGCCTTGGTAGTTTTGATTCGTTCATACCTGAACAGGGAGGTCACCATATTTCTATGCAAGGCTTTCCGGTGAGCCGATGAACGTTCAAGGGGATTAAAGCCTCTTCTATGCTTCATCTTCTTCTTCCTTTTGCTGGGGTTGTTGGGGTTGCGAGGAGGTAATCTTTACCGCGTTCTTCAATACATTAAGATCGGTTATCCCAAGGCCCAAATTCCATTCCTTCAATTTTTCCTTGATTTCCTGGAGGGATTTCTTACCAAAATTACGGGTCTTGGTAATATCATCCTCGGTCTTCCGCGTCAACTCTCCGATGGTCTTAATATTCGCGTTTTTAAGACAATTAGAGGATCGGACGGATAACTCCAATTCCTCCACCGGGGTATTGAGTATCTGACGAATCCGCTCATTCTCTTCGTCCAAATCTTCATCAAATCCAAAGTTGTTTTCGTCAAAATTGATAAAAACCGAAAAATGATCTTTCGCAATCTTAGCGGCTTCAGCCAGGGCATCGTCAGGACGCACGGTTCCGTCGGTCCATATCTCAAGGATGAGTTTGTCGTAATCACTACGCTGGCCGACCCGCGTGGGCTCTACAGCAAATTTTACCTTTTTTACCGGAGAAAAAATAGCGTCCATAGGGATAGTGCCGATAACCTCAACGTACTGTTCATTGACATCAGAGGGGACATAGCCACGATTCAGATCAATTTGAATCTCTAACTCAACATGAGCATCGTCCATTAAGGTCATAATATGCTGACCAGCACTCATTACCTCCACTTCTCCGAGCCGCTCAAAGTCATTACTTTTTACATCCCGCCTTCCAGACCATTCATACAATAAGACAGTCTGCTCTACTTCCGGGGGAAGCCGCAGGCGCATCTGTTTGAGATTATTAATAACTTCCAGGGTATCTTCAACGATATTCGGGATAGTCTCGAATTCACTGGAAATAATATGAGAAACTCCGCCGACATCATGCGAAGTAATCTTAACCGCCGTAATCGCATACCCCGGGATCGAAGAAAGAAGCACCCGCCGCAACGTATTACCAACAGTAGTCCCAAATCCCGGCTCAAAAGGAGCGGCGGTGAACTTACCATAATGCGGTCTCAGTTCACCATGCTCAAAGGTGATGCCTTTGGGACGTTTAAATCCTATAAGCAGGTTCTTACGGGCCATGGGAACTCCTTATTTAGAATAAAATTCGACGATCATCTGTTCTTTGACATCCAAAAGATCCGTTATATCACTGCGCCGCGGAGCGGCAAGAAATTTTCCCTTCATTCCATCAGGATCAAGATGAAGCCAAGGCATGACACCGGACCTGCCGAATTCCTTAAGAGCTTCTTTAATAACCACCAGATTCTTACTGGGTTCTTTTATTTCTATAACATCTTCCGGTCTGGCCAAAAAAGAAGGAATATTCACTTGCCTGCCGTTTACCATAACATGACCGTGCAACACAAGCTGCCGGGCCTGGGACCGGCTTACCGCAAAACGCAAGCGGTATACAACATTATCCAATCGCCGTTCCAAAAGCACAAAAAGGTTCTCGCCGGTAATGCCGGGCATACGCAACGCCCGTTCAAAGAACAAAAGGAACTGTTTTTCCTGCATACCATAGATACGCCGGAGTTTCTGTTTTTCTCTAAGCTGAAGCCCATAATCCGACCGTTTTCCCGGACGGGCCTTAGGATCCTTGCCAGGAGCGGGTCGTTTCTTATTAATTGGACATTTATCGCTTTTGCAACGAGCGCCCTTGAGCATGAGTTTTTTCTGCTCCGTCCGGCACAACCGGCAAACCGGTCCTGTATACCTTGCCATACTTCCCTACCCCCTTAGATACGCCTGGTTTTCCGCGGCCTGCACCCGTTATGCGGAATAGGGGTAACATCATTGATCGATTTTACCTTTATCCCTAGAGCGCCAAGCTGCCGTATCGCCGATTCCCGGCCAATACCGGGGCCTTTAACATAGACGTGCACTTCCCTCAGTCCTACCTGTATCGCTTTCTGCGCCGCGGTTTCCGTGACGGTCTGAGCCGCAAAAGGAGTTGACTTCTTCGCACCCCGGAACCCAAGCCCGCCGGAACTCGCCCAGGAAACCGCGTTTCCCATGAGGTCGGTAATGGTTACTATCGTATTATTGAATGTAGCCTGGATATACACATTCCCTTCATATACAGACTTTTTTTCTTTTCGCTTCTTATTCTTGGTATTAGCAGCCACGCTTTCCTCCGCTACTTCTTCTTCCCGGCAACGGTCTTCTTCTTACCTTTCCGGGTACGGGCGTTTGTCCGGGTCCGTTGCCCACGCAAAGGCAGACCTTTACGATGCCTAAGGCCCCGGTAACAACCTATGTCCATGAGCCGTTTGATATTGAGGGCTATTTCAGTCCGCAAACGCCCTTCAACCTTATACTCGTTTTCAATGAGCTGCCGCAGTTCATTGAGCTCTTCCTGGGTAAGATCGTTGATGAGCCTATTGGGATCGATTTTGGCTTTTACACAAATCTCGCCGGCACTGGAACGGCCAATACCGAAAATATAGGTTAACGCAATATTTACATGTTTATTCGGCAGGTCAACCCCCGCAATACGTGCCATACCCGCTCCCTAACCTTGTTTTTGCTTATGCTTAGGATTCTGACAAATGATACGGATAATCCCGTTCCGCTTTATCACCTTACATTTATCACAAATAGGCTTTACACTGGTTCGGACTTTCATCCAACATTCTCCCTTTTCCAAAACGATACAATCCCGGGATTATCGCCCAAGGATACTTCTTAGTTAAACCGACAGCTCTCAAATAGATCGGTAGCTTTCTATTAAATCACACTTCACTCTGCTTTGCCAAGGGGGTATGGAACCCTCCACAGGGCAAACCCGGAACTTTCGCCTATCCTATAAATTCCGTCCCCGCAGATGTCCTCTTTTGGTTAACCCACTGTGGTGATGCATCTTGAGAAGAGCCTCAACCTGGCTCATCGTATCCAAGTCAACCCCAACCAAAATCAATAAGGATGTCCCGCCCATCAGATAAGATATTGACGAGGGGAAATTGAACAGTTGCTGAATAATGGTCGGCAATACCGCGATGACCGCTAAATACATTGAACCGGGCAGTACGATGCGATTTAGAATTTTAGTCAGGTATTCTTCTATCCGTTCTGTCCTGATACCCGGAATAGAACCACCATTCTCCCTGATATTCTTGGCAATTTCTATGGGATTCAGACTCACCTGGGTATAGAAATAGGCGAAGAAAATGATGAGTAAAACATACAGGACAGTATAGAGCAATCCCGAGGGGCTCAAGGCCCGGGAAACCGCCGCAAGCCATGCCACATTCCCGCCTATTGTTGACGCAATCTGCAAAGGGAATGTCAAGATAGACGAGGCAAAGATGACCGGTATAACCCCCGACGGGTTAATCTTAAAGGGGATGTATGTACTCTGAGCGCCGTACATGCGCCTGCCGACCACCCGCTTGGCGTAATGGACCGGAATCTTGCGCTGCCCTTGCTGCTCAAACACCACCAACGCCACCACCGCCACAAACATGACAAAAACCACTATTACAAAGACAAGATTGAGATCCCCGTTCCGTACCCGGCCAAAAAGTTCCCAGAGAGCCTGGGGAAGCCGGGCCACGATACCGGCAAAGATAAGCAGGGAAATCCCGTTCCCTATACCCCGCTTGGTGATCTGTTCACCCATCCACATAAGAAACATAGTCCCTGTGGTAACCGTAAGCATAGCAATCAAGGTGAAAGGAACCATGCCTATACTCAGGAGGTTATCTACGCTCCGGGAAATACTTTGGGCATATTGGGTAACCGCGAAAGACTGAATAAGGCAGACTGCCACCGTCCCTATACGCTGATAACCCTGTATCTTTTTCCTGCCACCGTCTTCCTGAGAAATCTTCTTTAACTTGGGAAACACAATGAGCAGAAGCTGCATGATGATGGACATGGAAATATAGGGCATGATCCCCAGCATGAACACCGAGAAGTTGGAGAAAGCGCCGCCGGCAAAGAAGTCAAGGTAATCGACAATGGCGTTTCCCGAATTCTGCTGAGAAAGAAAATAGGCGTTTAATTCCCGGATATTGATCCCGGGTATAGGCAAAACCGCACCTAAGCGAAAAACAATCAACATCACCGCCGTGAAGAAAATACGTTCCCGCAACTCTTTGACTCTAAAAATACCGACTAATGGATTAGCCATGCGACATTCCTCTCACTGCGTCTTAGGTTAAAGGGACATCCGGACCCTCAGATGCGGCGGCAACCGTTCCACCGGCCTTTTCTATCTTTTCTTTAGCCGAATTCGATATCAAATCGACGTTGAATTTGAGCTTCCTGGTAAATTCCCCATCTCCAAGGATTTTAACCGGCGCCTGCATCCGCTTAACCACACCTTCCTTCAAAGTCCCTTTAATAAGTCCTTTGCGAATCAGCGTAACCGTATCCACGGTTTCCCCATCTTCATACCGCTTCTCAATTTCCCCCAGGTTCACTATCTGGAAAACTTTCTTAAAGGGATAGTTGGAAAAACCCCGCTGGGCGAGCCGCCGGTACAGGGGCATCTGCCCCCCTTCAAAGCCTATATACGTTTTACCGCCGGAACGAGATTTCTGCCCTTTATTGCCTTTACCCGCAGTGGTCCCGCGCCCAGAACCCTGCCCCCGGCCCACGATACGTTTCCGTTTATTCGCGCCTTCGGGGGCATGCAAATTAAAATCATGCATTCGTTAAACTCCTTTCGAACGCCTTAATAGTTCGAAACTTCTTCCACCGAAACCAGGTGGGAAACAACCCGGATCATCCCCTCGATCACCGGGGTTACCTCATGTTCCCTGGCAGACCCAATCTTCCGCAAGCCCAGACACCGCACCGTGGCCCGCTGTTTAGGGAGGGAACCGCTCAGGCTGCGAACCAAACGGACTTTTATCTTCTTCACCATATCTACCCCCAGAATTCCTTCAGGGATTTGCCCCGGTTTTTGGCAATTACCTTAGCATCCATGAGCTTGCTAATACAATCAAACGTCGCCTTGACCACATTGTACTGGCTTGAAGCGCCTATGGACTTACTAAGTACATCCGTTACCCCACCGGCTTCCATGATGGCCCGCACCGGCCCGCCGGCGATGATACCGGTCCCCGAACAGGCGGGCTTGAGCAGGACCCGGGAAGCCTTGAAAAGGCCGGTAATCTCATGAGGGATAGTCCCGTTTTTAACCGGAAGATCCACCAGGCTCCGCTTGGCCTTATCAATACTCTTGCGGATCGCTTCGGAAACATCGTTAGCCTTCCCAAAACCATAACCCACTTTACCCTTCCGATCTCCTACCACCGTAAGAGCGGAAAAGGAAAAACGGCGGCCTCCCTTGACCACCTTAGCGGTCCGGTTAAGCTTTACCAGTTTTTCTACAAATTCCTTTTCTTTCTCAGAAAAATTCCTGTCCCTATTCCTCTCTCTATCCCGTGCGTGATCCATTCCGCCCCCTAGAACCGCAGCCCGGCTTTCCGGGCTCCATCGGCCATCGCTTTTACCAGGCCGTGATATAAATAGCCGTTCCGGTCAAAGACCACCGTGGCGATGTTCTTTTCCAGAAGCCGTTTTCCCATGATTTCTCCGAGTTGGCCCGCTCCTTCCACCGTCCGCCTAATGTTTTTAAGCTCCTTTTCCAATGTAGAAGCCGACACGACGGTATGCCCTCTGGAATCATCAATAACCTGAATCGACAGAGCCCGGTTACTCCGGACCACGCTCATCCGCGGACGTTCCAGAGTCCCCGCAATACACTTACGGATGTGAATCTTTCTTTTAAGCCGTTTCCGGTCTTTTTCAAGCATCTTTCGAATCATAACGCTACACCCTACTTTACACCCGATTTGCCGACCTTCCGCCGGATCTGTTCATCCTCATACCGTATCCCCTTCCCCTTGTAAGGTTCCGGGGGCCTGAGCTTCCGAACCTGAGAGGCGAATTCGCCTACCTGCTGCTTATCGATCCCGCTGATTACCACCTTCCCATTAGATTCGATGGCCGCCTTAAGCCCCTCCGGAACGCCAATATACACGTCATTGGAGTACCCAAGGCTCATGACTAAGAGATCCTCCCGTAGTTCCGCCCGGTATCCAACGCCGGTGATTATCAGCACCCGGGAAAAGCCCGCGCTTACCCCAATCACCATGTTGTTAAGCAGATTACGGTACAGCCCGTGAAAGGCCCTGGTCTGCTTTTCCTCATTCACACGACCAACGCTAATTTCCTCACCCCGGTGATCAAAGGTTACCACCGGATGATACTTTTGGGTCAATTTCCCCTTGGGACCCGTTACGACAATCTCCTCATCCTGAAATACAACCGTAACTCCCGCAGGAACCTTAACCGGAATTTTTCCAATTCTGGACATACCCCTTCCTCCAAGACATACCCTGACAGCACAACCTCCCGGCGCACAGCCGGTATGTTACCAGACAGTACAGATAATTTCACCGCCGACCTTTTTCTCGGCGGCCTTTTTCCCGGTAGTAACCCCTATCGACGTTGAAACGATCAGAGTTCCATAGCCGTTATAGACCCGCGGCATACTTTTATAGCCCGTATACACCCGGCGTCCGGGCTTTGAAACCTTCTCAATGCCGTGGATTATGGGTCCGGTCTGTTCATCATATTTCAAGAAAACCCGGATGGTATTCATCCCGTCCTGGGTCACCTTTTTAAAATTCTTGATATACCCTTCAGTCTTCAGAATCTTAACAATTTCAAGTTTCAGCTTAGAGGTAGGGATATCAACCTTTTCATGCTTTGCCATTCCGGCGTTCCGGATCTTGGTCAGCATATCCGCAACGGGATCAGAAATGCTCATCCTATTCTCCTACCTTACCAACTGGATTTTGTGACACCGGGAATGAGCCCTTCACTCGCGAGTTTCCGGAAGCAAAGGCGGCACATCTCAAACTTTCGGAGGTACCCTCTAGGTCTTCCGCAAATGCGGCACCGGTTCACCTTCCTGGTTTTATATTTAGGCGTCCGCAACGCCTTTATGATCATCGCTTTTCTTGCCATGCGTACTCCTCCTATTTCCTAAAGGGCATACCGAACCTCGCAAGGAAAGCCTTGGCTTCCGCATCGGTTCGGGCGGTCGTAACAATTACCACATTGAGTCCGGCCACACGTTCAATTTTATCAAAGTCGATCTCCGGGAAAATAATCTGCTCGGTGATGCCCAAAGAATAATTCCCATGGCCGTCAAAGGCGTTCTGATTTACCCCGCGGAAGTCCTTAACACGTGGCAGGGCCACGTTTACCAGACGATCCAGAAACTCGTACATCATGGCCCCCCGGAGGGTTACCTTGGCGCCTATCTCCTGGCCCGTACGGATTTTAAAGTTAGCGATACTCTTTCTGGCTTTGGTCTTAACCGCTTTCTGGCCGGTAATAAGGGTAAGATCGTTAATGGCCGCATCCAAAAGTTTCTTGTTCTGAAGCGCCACACCCACGCCCATACTGACCACAATCTTTTCCAGCCTGGGAGTCTGCATAGTGGACTTGTAACCAAATTCCTTAAACAGCTCAGGAGCAACCTGCTCCTTATATATCTTTTTTAACCGCGGTTCGTAGTTCTTCATCATAACGCCTCCCCGCATTTTCTACAGACCCGAACCTTGGCATCCCCGTCAAGCTTGCAACCTATCCGTGTAGGCCCGCACTTTTTGCACACTATCATCAAGTTTGAACTATGAACAGGCGCCTCAATTTCGATAATCCCCCCCCGATCCTGCTGGTTCCGGCGCTTCTTCGCCTTTTTAACGAGATTAACGCCTTCCACCACGATCCGGTCCTTATCCCGAAGGATCTTCAAAATCCGTCCCCGCTTTCCCTTGTTTTTACCCGCAATGATCTGGACGGTGTCTTCCTTCTTCAATTTGAATTTATGCTGTACATTCACTGGCATAGTACCGCTCCTTACTTCCCCTCGCCGGGAGTTACCCGCAAGACACAAATGAACCAGAGTTCATCCGGGCCTTACAGTACCTCCGGGGCGAGAGATACGATCTTCATGAAATCCTTCTCCCGCAACTCCCGGGCAACCGGCCCGAAGATGCGTTTCCCCTTGGGGTTCATACTTGTATCAATGATAACACAGGCATTATCATCGAACCGGATATACGTTCCATCGGGCCGCCGGTATTCCTTATGGGTCCGAACCACAACGGCCTTTTCGACCGAGCCTTTCTTAATCGTGGAGGTTGGCAAGGCATCCTTAACCGCCACCACAATTATATCGCCGATACCCGCGTATTTCCGCTTTGAACCGCCAAGAACCTTAATACACTGAACTATCTTGGCGCCTGAATTGTCGGCCACATTCAGGAAGGTCTCTACCTGGATCATTATACTCTCCTTGTGAACACGCTCGCGCCGCCAACGCGGTCAAACGCTACCGCAATAGCTACCGCGCACGTTCGACAATTGCCGCAAGCTTCCAGCACTTTTCCTTGCTAATAGGGCGACATTCGACAACACGAACCCGGTCGCCGGTCTTGGCGTCATTGGTCTCATCATGGGCCTTGAGTTTCTTGACCCGTTTTACGTACTTCTTGTACAAAGGATGCAGAGTCGTGGTTTCTACGGATACAACAATAGTCTTATCCATTTTGTCGCTCTTCACGATGCCCACAAATTCCTTCTTCCCCTTCGCCCTAACCTGAATAACATCGTTATTCTTTACCGCTTCTTTTCCCATACCAACTCCTCGCTAGACCTTGACATCTGGCTTTTGAGCGTTTTCAGCCGCCCGCGCCTTTTCCTGGGCGTCGATAAGCGTATTAAGCCGGGCTATCTGCCGGCGCATAACGCGCTTTTGAAGCGGGTTATCCACATGACCTATCACTATCTGAAACCGGAGTTCCATGTACTTCCTGTTCATCTCTTCCCGTTTAGCCCGAAGCTCCGGCAAGCTCAGATTCTTAAAAGAATTCTTCATAGACGCTTCCTTTGCCTCCTACTTACCTAGCGCGAAATCCGCACGGGCCACAAATTTAGTTTTAATGGGAAGTTTAGCCCCCGCCAAAATCATGGCTTCCTCAGCCAGGGTTTTGTCTATACCGCCAAGCTCAAACATAACGGTCCCGGGCTTTACTACAGCAACCCAGTATTCAGGGGCGCCCTTCCCTTTACCCATACGGGTCTCGGCGGGCTTCTTAGAATAGGGCTTATCCGGAAAAATACGTATCCACAATTTCCCGCCACGCTTGATATGCCGGTTCATGGCGATACGGGCAGCTTCTATCTGCCGATTCGTAATCCACATACGATCCATGGCAACCAGCCCATAATCCCCAAAAGCAACCGTATTCCCCCGGGTAGCTTCCCCAGGCATATTACCCCGTTGTACCTTCCGGCGCTTAACTCGCTTTGGACTTAACATACCTTAACTCCTCGACGGGACGCGTTCCCGCTCTCCCCGTTCACCATGCTCCCGGTCATTACGCCGCTTCCTCACTAGGGCTCCGGCATCTTCCTTCTGCTCTTTACCGTATTTCATCCCGTTATAGACCCACACCTTAATACCAATGACGCCAAAAGTCGTCTGAGCCTCGGCAAAACCATAGTCTATATCCGCCCGCAGGGTATGCAGAGGAATACGGCCTTCCTTCGCCTCTTCGGTACGGGACATCTCGGCACCCCCAAGGCGCCCCGAAAGCCTGACCTTGATGCCCTGGGCGCTGCCCTTCTTAATGGCGTTAGAAATAGCCTGCTTCATAGTCCGGCGGAAAGAACCCCTGGCCAAAAGCTGGCGGGAGATGTTTTGGGCTACGATCTGGGCATTGTTGTCCGCGTTACGGACTTCCTTTATCTTAATCTGAATCTTCTTAGTAACATGCTTCTGAAGTTCCTGCCCTATCTTTTCGATATTCGCGCCCTTAACGCCAATAATAACACCCGGCCGGGCGGTATGAATGACGATAGTGATTCGTTGAGGATGACGGATAATTTCCATCTCCGCAATATCCGCGCCCTTGGTTTCAGGCATGTTTGAAATAATCTTCCTGAGCTTAAGGTCCTCATGCAGGGTATCAGCATATTCCCTGGGGTCCACATACCACCGGGAAGCCCAGCTTTTATTGATGCCTATCCGCAATCCGATCGGATTAACCTTTTGTCCCACCTTATTCCCCTACCTTTGTCTTTGCACTTTTTCCGGCCCTCTTGGCTTTACCGGTTTCGTCAATTACCACGGTAACATGGCACAGACGCTTCAGGAGCATATCCGCCCGGCCCCGGGCCCGGAACCACACCCGCTTCATCCGGGGACCTTCATCAATCAACACTTCCCTGACATAAAGCATATCCTCAGCCAACCGCTTGTTGATATTGAGCGCATTGGATGCAGCGGACTTAACCGTTTTCCTAAGAATACGGGCGCCGCGATGAGGCATGTTCTCCAAAAGGGACATAGCCTCAGGATAAGGCTTCCGACGTATAAGTTTCGCCGCAGGACGAATCTTAAAAGGAGAGGCGATAAGGTATTTCGTTACCGCCCGGTAACCATCTTTCTTTTTTTCCGCAGCCATAACTTAACCCTTTCCCGCTTTCTTATCGGAACCCGCATGACCCCGAAAAATCCGGGTAGGCGCAAATTCGCCCAGTTTATGTCCAACCAGGTTTTCAGTGATATACACCGGCACCCAGGTTTTACCGTTATACACGGAAATCGTTCCGCCAACCATTTCCGGAATTATGGTAGAACACCGGGAATAGGTCTTGATCATACGCCGGTCTCCGGCTTTACTCATTTCCAGCACTTTCTTATAAAGATTCTTCTCTATGAAAGGCCCTTTCTTAATAGATCGTGACACCCTGCGCTCCTATTTTTTCTTACCCCGGCTTACAATAAACCGGGATGAAGGCTTATGCTTATTCCGGGTCTTGTACCCCTTAGTCGGCTGACCCCAGGGGGTAACCGGATGGATACCTTTATTCTTCCCCTCTCCACCCCCATGAGGATGATCAACAGGATTCATGGCCATACCGCGAACCGTCGGACGGACGCCAAGCCACCGCTTGCGGCCGGCTTTTCCAAGCTGGGTATTCATATGATCTTCATTCCCCACCGTACCTATAGTGGCACAGCATTTCTTGAAAATCATTCGCATCTCACCGGAAGGCAACTTGAGGGTAACATAATCCCCTTCCTTGGCGGCTATCAAAGCGCCGGTCCCGGCGGAACGAACTATTTGGCCACCCCGCCCCAGGGTCATCTCCACATTATGAACCGTAAAGCCCAGAGGGATATTTTCCAGAGGCAGGGCGTTCCCTGTTTCTATAGGAGCTGTAGGACCGCTCGTAACTACCGCTCCCGTCTTCAAGCTCTTAGGAGCAAGAATATACCGCTTGTCCCCATCGGCATAGCTGACCAGGGCGATGTTGGAACTCCGGTTGGGATCATATTCAATACTCACTACCTTGCCGGGAACGCCTATTTTATCACGCTTAAAATCAATAATACGATAAAGCCGTTTATGACCACCGCCTTTATGACGGACACTAATGCGGCCCTTGGAATCCCGGCCCGCCCGCTCTTTTCTTCCCTGAGTAAGGGACTTTTCCGGCCTTGTATCCTTCGTTAATTCCGAGTAGTCCAAACTTACCCACTGCCGCATACCGGCAGTGATAGGTTTATATGTTTTGATACCCATAGTCTTCCCTTACACTCCCTCGAAAAGGGCTATTTTTTCATCCTTAGGAAGACGAACTATCGCCTTCTTCCAGGAAGAGGTATAGCCCGCCCTATACCGCTGCCGCTTGGGTTTCCCCCCAACCACCATGACGGTACAGGAAACCGGATGAACATTAAAAAGTCGGCGAACCGCTTCCTTAATTTGAATCTTATTCGCGGAGGGATCAACTTTAAACACATACTTCCCCTCTTCCCGCAAGACATTAGCCTTTTCCGACAACACCGGCTCTATCAGAACCTTTTCATAGACAATCATTCACCGGCCTCCTCATCTGCGTCCACCGAACCTTCAGCCGCACCATAAAAGACGCTTAAGTTCTTCGCGGCGGTTTCGAGCATAAGAACCCGACGGCCATAAAAGAGGTCATGGGCCCTAAGCCGGTTATAGGACAGGAAACTTAACCAAGGGATATTGGCGCCCGCCCGCTTCACCATGCCATCATCATCCTTAAGAACAATAACTGTCCGTTCATCGGCACCGAAATTTTTCAGGATTCCCGCCAGATCCTTGGTCTTTCCGGACTCTACCGAAAAATCTTCCACAATTTTCAAGGTATCGCTTTGAGCTTTCAAGCTCAGAATAGTTTTAAGAGCAAGCCGCTTTGCCTTTTTCGGAATTGAATAGGAAAAATCCCGCGGCTTAGGACCAAATACAGTACCGCCGCCAACCATGACGGGAGACTTCTTGTCACCCCGGCGGGCCCGGCCCGTACCCTTCTGCTTATACGGCTTGGCATTGGAACCGTGGACTTCACCCCGATCCCGGGTGCTGGCGGTCCCCAAACGTTTATTGGCAAGCTCATTCTGAATGGCATACCAGATCACATCTTCGTTCACCGGAAGCCCGAATACGGCATCGTCCAATTCTACACTTCTCAGTTCCCTGCCATCAATGGAATACACTGTCCGATTCATTACATTCCCCGTTCCTTAAGCGCCAAGCGCCCTACTTCTTTACCGCAGCCCTGACCACCACAATCCCCTTATTAATTCCAGGGACCGCGCCGCAGACCATGACAAGCTGATTTTCCACATCCAATTTAATAACCCGCAGGCTGAGAACCGTAGTCTTTTCCCGTCCCATGTGTCCAGGCAACTTAACATTCTTAAAAGTACGGCCCGGATACGTTGACTGACCGGTGGACCCGGGCTCCCTATGAAACTTGGAACCATGAGTACGACGTCCACCGCCGAACCCCCATCGCTTCACAACGCCCTGAAACCCCTTTCCCTTAGAAACGCCGGCAACATCCACGTACCGGACCCCTTCAAAAAGCTCCGCCCCAAGAGAATCGCCAATAGCGCATTCTTTCTCAAAATCCCGGAATTCTTTAATCCGTTTCTTAGGAGCGATGCCTTCCGGAAACTGCCCAGCATAAGGCTTGCTCGCCTTGCCCTGTTTTAACGCGTCAACCCCCACAACCACGGCGGAATAGCCGTCCTTTTCGGGAGTCTTCCGCGCAATGACGATATTCGGATCGATACGGATCACCGATACCGGAACCAGATTCCCATTATCGTCGAAAATCTGTGTCATACCAACTTTCTTGGCCAAAAGACCTAACATGACATCTCCATAAATATGGCACGCTATCCTTACGACTCCGGGCTTCTGTCCCCAGACCCGCGGTTCCAGGACCGTCTGCCGGAATTACCATAAACCCCAGGGTTTATTGTTTTATCTCAACATCCACACCGGCAGGCAACTCAAGCTTCATAAGGGAATCCATCACTTCGGCAGAAGGATTGATAATATCAATCAACCGCTTGTGAGTCCGCATCTCAAACTGCTCACGGGACTTCTTATTCACATGAGGCGAGCGAAGTACCGTAATTTTATTAAAACGGGTCGGCAGGGGGATAGGGCCGGTAACCTTAGCCCCCGCTTTCTGCACCGTCTGAACGATGGATTTCGCGCTCTGGTCTATCAATTCCACGTCAAAGCCGCGCAACCGCACGCGAATTCGCTCCTTAACCATTATTCCTCCAGAGGTAGTTCCTGCCCGCAACAACATACCGCACGACAAGAAAACCGGCGGCTTATTCCAATACGTCCGAAATAAACCACGACATTAAACAGAACTTACTCAAGAACTTCGGTAACCTGGCCGGAAGCAACCGTTTTGCCGCCTTCACGAATAGCAAAGCGAAGCCCCTTCTCCATGGCGACAGGGTGAATTAACTC
>JAIRLK010000193.1 GCA_031259515.1 Treponema sp.
GAGAAAACCGCTCTCTTCAACCAACCGCCCATCATCCTGCTCCTTAACACACCGCCGGGAATCATCCAGCCTCCGCCGGAAGCCCGCCCCATTGAATCTAACTGCTCTATAAACCGATACTTTCTAATATAGCGCAAAACTATAAAAAAAACAATACTTGCTTGAAAAAAACCCGGCGGTTTTCACCGTCAACTCGTTAAAGGCCCGCTTAACTCGGTGAAAATCCCTGGAATCCGGGGACAAGAATTCTTACGATACCCGGCGCCGTCAAAAATCTTTTAAAAAATTCGGTTTTCATTGAAGCATGGTTCATTTTCACCCCATATCTAGGGGTATGAATGACGGAATTTTGCATGATCACTTTGCAGCCGCCCAAGTCCGGGAGAAGAAAGAGCAGAAATACCGGTCCGTTTCGTTTACGGAACTCCATTCCCTGCCTCCGTCTCTGCGCCCGCGGGAACGGCTTATTCGGGATGGGCCCGAGACCTTGTCGGATCAGGAATTGTTGGCGATAGTCCTCAATTCCGGAATCAAAGGGAAGAGCGTCAGCGCTTTGGCGGCGGAATTGCTCGATCTGTTGGAACAGGACAAGAATATCCCTTCAATCAAAGAATTACGGGGGTTAACCGGTTTGGGGGAATCCAAGGCCGGCTCCATCCTTGCAATGCTGGAATTCGGCAGACGCAGGTGGGGTCCTTTCGGCGTTAAGATCATACGTCCGGCGGATATTTACACTCTGGTCCGCCACTATGCGGATCGCAAGCAGGAACGGTTCATCAGCGTTTCCCTGAACGGGGCCCACGAGGTGTTAGCCGTCCGGGTGGTTACCCTGGGTCTTGTAAACAGAACCCTCATCCATCCACGGGAAGTGTTTGCCGATGTAATAGCGGACAGGAGCTGCGGAATTTGTGTCTGCCACAATCACCCCAGCGGGGAAACAGTCCCTTCCCTGGAGGACAATGAGGTTACGATTGCCCTGGTCAAGGCCGCCAAGGTTCTGGGAATAAAATTTCTGGATCATGTGATTTTTTCAGAGACATCCTATTACAGCTACCGCCATTCCCATCCTGACATCCTGACAATTGAGCCGGACGAGGAGGGGGAAGGCAAAAAAGACTAAAGACCCACGGGGAAATAACTTGACCGGTTGATCAGGTTATTTCTCCCGCGGTCCCCGCAGCGTTAGCCGCCGCCTGCCTACCGGCTTAAGACTTCTTCCCGGTCCGCCAGGCTTACCTCTAGCCGCACGGTTCTGCCTCCCCTCAGTATCTCCAGGGCGATTTTTTCGCCCGGCTTGTTGTCCTCCAAAGCCGAGTAGAGGTCCGCCAAACTGTCCACCGCCATACCGTCCACGGAAGTGATGATGTCGCCTCCCAGGTAGATGACGCTGGAGCCGTAGCGGACCGGTTCCGTACCCTGACGGAGACCCGCCTGTTCAGCCAGGCCGTTTTTTTTGGTCCGGGAGACCAGGAGCCCGGAACTGACCGGAAGGTTAGCGTATCTAACCAGGGCCGGGAAGAGCTGGACCACCGAGGCGTCTATCCAGCCGCGCCGCACCTTACCGAATTCAATGAGTTCGGCCACCACCCGTTTGGCGGTATTCACCGGAACCGCGAAACCTATGCCCACAGACCCTCCCGACGGAGAGTAGATCATGGTGTTGATGCCTATCATCCGGCCTTGGGCATCCAGGAGCGGCCCCCCCGAATTACCGGGGTTGATGGAGGCGTCGGTCTGGATCATGTCTCTGATGATGGTATTTCGGGAGGTCTGGATAGGTCGGCCCAGACCGGAGACAATCCCCACCGTCAGGGTTCTTTCCAGGGCAAAAGGGTTTCCTATGGCCAGGACCTTTTGACCCACCTTCAGTTCGTCAGAGCTGCCGAAGGGTACGGTTCTAAGCTGCATATTGGCGGAGGGATTAAATTTAAGGACCGCCAGATCGTTTTCCGGGTCAGTGCCTACCACGGAACCTTCAAGCTGGGTCCCGTCGGCCATGTTGATAAACACCTTGTAGGCGTTCTCAATCACATGGTTGTTGGTCAGCACATAGCCTCTGGTATCTATGATAGACCCCGATCCGGAACCCCCTTCCTGGGGAACCGGTTCCAGGAACCAGTTGATTGCAACGGTTTCGGTAGTAATATTCACCACCGCATCGTTGAGCTGCTCATAAACGGCAATGTTTTCCCGTTCATCCTGGCTGTACGGGCTTACTTCGGCGGTATTGAGCAAATGGGGATTCATAGGGGGAGACTGCCTGAGATTCAGGGTCTCAAAAGACCTCTGGGCATCGGCCCCCGTTGCTCCGGCCTCCTGCTTTCCTGGTCCGGAACCGGCAGTCGTATTCGCGGCGGGAGCGGCGTTTTTGTTGAGGGGAACCTTCAATATTCCCACCCCCAGGGCAAATAAAATTACAATAAGTCCGGTTAGAACGGAAAAGAAGACTAATTGTCCCCGGCTATACAGTTTCATTCTTTTTAATAATCCTCCCCGATAGGAGTAAGTATATCAAACATCCGGCGGCAAATAAATAGGGTTGGACCAGGCTCTAAGAAGCCTGAAGAGGGCCGATATTTGGCGATTTTGTCTTTACACGGGGCTGGTGGGGAAGCTAAAATATGCCGATAGTGAAGATCATGCGGATATTTCAACGTATTAGGCTGGTTTCCGGGCATACGGGGCGTTACGCCGCCTTCCTGTTATTAGGGCTTCTCGTTTTCATACGGACCTCCGCGTGGTGCGGTGACGTACCTTCCGCAAAGATACAAGACGACTCTTCCATCAGGCTATCCCTGGTTCAGGCATGGTTCAAAGAGGTCCCCGCTAAGGCGCTGGCCAACCGGTCCTTTATTCACACCCTGCCGGGAGGCGGCCGTATTCAGGTACGGATCGAGGACGGGACTCGTGAATTCGGGATAGTCCTTGCACGGGAACTGAACGGGACTTTTCCCGGCTGGGCCCAGGGCTCGTGGATCCTTACCCGGTCAAAGGAGGACGGCGCGGCGGTCAGGATACGGGTCTTCCTCCGCAGCGATCCCTACCTGTATGTTCAGTTCCGGCCTATGGGGGACAATAAGAGCATGATAGATGTGGTCCTTTACGAAGCATACGCGGCCCGTTCTCTGCCTGTTCCCCTTTCCTTTGACCGCCTCCTGACTTCCCCGGTGGAAGAAGCGCTGGCCCTGGCGGGGGACGCCTTTCCCCGCCGTTATTTTGACCCCCATGCGGAGGACTACCAGGAGGTCAGGACCCTGGTCGCCGGGATACGGGAACGCCTTCCCAGCCTTTCTTTTCGGGACGACGGCGCCATAGACGATCAAGGACGGTATGTATACATTGAAACCCTCGAAGAACAGGCTGGAGAGGGAGGGCTTAACTGTTCGGGTTTCGCCAAATGGATAGTGGACGGCATACTACGGCCTATTACCGGTAGCCTCCTCCCCATAGCCCCCCTAAAAACGGCCTTTGGGGAACGGGGGTCAGCCTTCACCGATCCGTATGAAACCCTCCGGGCGCCTTTCTTCGGTCTTGACTGGACCCGGAACCTGGCTTCCTGGGCCAATTCCATCCTCCGTTCTCCCGGTTACGGTGTTCTGGAGGAGATTGAAGTGCGGAACGCCCCCTTCAGTTCGGTGATCCGCCGGAACCGGGAGGGCAGCGCCCTTCGTTCCTTTCCCGGGCTCCTCAAGGATGCGGGGTTCGGGTTTGAGGGCATCCATCCCCTGCTCTATACCCTGGCTATTGATGAACCAGGGCGGATCTACCTTGCTTCCATTAATGACGAAGTAAACCCCGCTCCCCGTATGCGCCAACATTTTCATGTGGCCGTTCTGGCGCCGTATTTCAACGAAAGCGGCAATTTCCAGGTCGCCCTTTTTGAAAGCGCCGAGGAAACCTCGTTCTCCCGTTTCAAGAACCGGTATCCCGGCCTTTATATCAACCTGGTGCGCATCCCGGTAGAAGGGGAGTTTAACCCGGAAATCTAGGAGCAGGAGCCTGTCAAGGTTGCATGACAGGAATACTATGATACAACAACATCCACAGATTGCGAAGTAAAGTTCGACGCGGATTTCACCGCTTGTGTTGAGCCGTGGATACTCCGGGCGCCCCGGAAATTCCGGCTGGGCTATTGGCATTCATGGTTCCGCCAGCCGCAGTCACTGCGCTTCATATCGCTGAATCTCATCATGAATATATTCCAGAGTTATACCCGCTTTTTCGAACATGGCCTCCGAATCCGCGGCATCATGGTAACGCCGCTGGCAGACTACCCGGACTATGCCGCAGTTGATGATGAGCATGGCGCAGGTTCGGCAGGGGGTCATGCGGCAGTACAAGGTACCGCCCGCAACGGCAATTCCACGTTTTGCCGCCTGGCATATCGCGTTTTGTTCCGCGTGAACGGTTCTGACACAATGGGTGGTAACGCTTCCATCCTCATGGATCATTTTTTTGAGCTGATGGCCCGCTTCGTCGCAGTGGGGAAGTCCGGCGGGCGCTCCTACATAGCCGGTTACCAGGAGTTGGTTATCTTTGGCAATGACGCACCCGGATCGCCCCCGGTCACAGGTTGCCCGTTTCGCTATGGCGTTACAGACTTCCATAAAATATTCATCCCAACTGGGCCGGATATATGCGCTTTCCTCCATGATACCCTTATCCCTCAGTATTTACCTGATCCCATCATTTACCTAATCCCATCATAAGATATTCCGCGCCGGGTTCTAATTGGTTTGCAGCATTTCTGAATAATAACGGGTTTCTATCCGGTCTTCGCCTATGCCGGTACGGCTCAGAAGGTCCAAAAGACGCCGGCGGGCCGATTGTACGGTGGTTTCGGTGTCGTCGCCGGCAAGGATCTCCAGTTCGGCAAACCAGCCTAGGGGCGGGACGCGGGTCAGTTCCGCCGTTATGCCTTCATAGTTCCAGGCAAAGCCGGATTTTTCTTTGGCGTACCCCCGGATCAGTCCCAGGCGGCTCAGGAGTTCCTCAAAAGCCGCCCGGTCGGAGATGCGGAATTCCCATTCCCGGTTGATTTCTATGCCGTCCCTGACTTCCTTTGTCTTATAGGCAACGATGATGGCTTTCCGTACCGTTCCCCCCGCATCCTCGGTCTCCTCCAGCCGGACCCGTATCCCGGAAGAGGGAATGGCATTTGAAACACAAGGGGAGGGCGGGTTAAACCAATATTCGTCCTGTTTCAGGAATTTTCCCCGGTATTCCGCAAGGCGTGAAAGGGCGGATTTTATTTTTTCAGGTTCATCGGCCCAGGCTTTTACTTCAATTTCTATCTGCATAATGACAGGCGCTCCTTTTTTGTATAAACAAACCCTAGCAGTTTTGTAGTATAGTATAATAACATAGAAATTATCGGCTTTTTAGGCGGTAAATTCGCTTGTTTTTTGGGTATTTTGGGTGTATAAGAATTTCAGTATATAAAAGCAGGTAAAAACGCCGATAAGTTACTAATATGAATGTCCGGTACCGTTTTTTTTGCCTCCTCTTATTTGCGATGGTTTTGGTGGTTTATGCTCAAAACGCGGATCATATAATGCAAAAGGGGGAAACGATTTATTCAATAGCCCGTTCCTATGGGGTTACGGTTCAGGAAGTTTTGGATCTGAACGGCATCACGGATCCCAGGCAGGTTCAGGCGGGCCGGCGGATTAGAATACCCCGGAAAACGGGAGCTTCGGATCAGGCGGCCCCCGCTGCGGGAACCGGGGATTTTATTCACCATCAGGCAGCCAGGGGCGAAGCGTTTTATGGAATCGCCCGGCGGTACGGGATTACCGTCGAGGAGCTGAAGGCCCTGAACAATCTGGCGGAGGATTACGTGTTAAAAGCCGGCGACTGGCTGCGTATTCCCCGGAACGGAGCGGCTGTTGCCGTTTCCCAGCCCGCGCCCGCAACACGGCCGGTTCTGGATGAGACAACGGGCGCCGGTGGAGGGGCCGAGGCTGCCGGGAGCGGAACGGCGCCCCGGTCTACCGAAACGAGGACGGTGGATGCCGCTGTCAAGTGGCCGGTCAACGCGAAATCAGTTCAGTATATGACGGGGAAGCTGAGCGGCGTGGTGCTTTTGGGCGAAAGGTCTGAATCCGTCAAAAACCTGACCCAGGGAACCGTGGTCTCCGCAGGGCCGTATCGCGGTTTTGGTAAAGTTGTCATTGTTCAGATGCCGGGAGGGTATCTCTATGTATACGGAGGCTGCGAAAGTCTGTCGGTAAAAGAAGGGGATAGGGTTTTACCGGGAGCGGAACTTGGTAAGTTGGGAATTGATGGAGTATCATCTAAACCCCAGTTGTTCTTTCTGGTTTACCGGAGTAATAACCCGGTTGATCCCGTAACCGCGCCCCGGGCTTAGTGTTGTTAAGTTTGGGCTTAACTCGCAGTTTGCTGCGTTTGTGGATTTTTTGCTCTGGCGTCTTTTATGCAAAAAATCCCGATTAACGGGGCTTCCTGGCGGATTTCCCCCTAAGGCGGCGCCAAAGAATGTTGATTGTGTTGTAGCGTTTTTTTGTAAAAAAAATAGAAAAATAAACACAGAGAGGTGGTAGGATGTTAAAAACAACGTATAGCGAAACGCCGGATAGGATAAGAGTTGGCGGCAAAAAGAAAGGGGCCTCAAAACAGATGGACGAACCAGGGATACAGAAAATCCGGCTAAAGAAAAAGCTGACGGATGTTCAACCGGTGAAAAATATGAAAAAAGTGAAGGCGCTAAAGGAAACCGATCCCCTGGCGCTCTATTTCAAGCAGATATCCAAATTTTCCCTTCTGACGGTCCAGGAGGAACAGATCATTGGCGAAAAGATCGTGGCTTACCGGAACCGTCTGCGGGACCTTGAAGCCGCATATAAGGACCGGGAATACGGCGATAGTTATCGCCAGGAAAAAGACATCATAGAGAGAACCCTGCTCTTGTTTAAAAACCGGATGATCAATTCCAACCTGCGCCTGGTAGTTTCCATTGCCAAAAATTACCAGCACCGGGGCTTGTCCCTTCTGGACCTTATTGACGAAGGGAATATCGGCCTCATTGAGGCGGTGGAGCGTTTCGATTATACCCGGGGCTGCCGGTTTTCTACATATGGTACCTGGTGGATACGCCAGGCCATTATCAAGAGCATTGCCGATAAGGGGCGGGTGATCCGCATCCCCATCCACATGCTGAATACTATCAAGAAGTGCTATTTTGTGGCAAAGCAACTTACCCAGGACCTGGGCCGGGATCCTAGCGAGGAAGAGTTATCCGAATACCTGGGGATACCCCTTCCAAAGGTCAAAGAGATCGTAAAGCTCTCCCAGGAAACCACCAGTCTTGATACCATCGTTGACGACGGTAACCTGACTCGTCTGGCGGACCTCATCAAAGACGACAACATGGAAGAACCCTTTGAACTGGTTTTTTCCATTACCCTTCAGGAAAGCATGAAGGAGATCCTCTCCCAGCTTTCGGAACGGGAGATGCGGATCATCCAGCTCCGTTTCGGTCTGGCCGGCGAAGGCCCCCTGACTCTGGAGGAAACGGGAAAACTCCTGGGCATAACCCGGGAACGGGTCCGACAGATTCAGGAGAAGGCGACCTTCAAACTGCGGGGCCTCAAACAAATGCACGAGTTAAAGAATCCATAGCAGGCTTTTAACTTAAGGAACTGTTCAGAAATAACCTGCACCGCATGTCATTTCTGAACAGTTCCTTAGAGCCTGTTTAACATCCGGAAAGCCCCTGGGCGCGCAAGGGATTGCAGCGGAAATCCTTTT
>JAIRLK010000195.1 GCA_031259515.1 Treponema sp.
AAAAGGATTTCCGCTGCAATCCCTTGCGCGCCCAGGGGCTTTCCGGATGTTAAACAGGCTCTAAGGAACTGTTCAGAAATGACATGCGGTGCAGGTTATTTCTGAACAGTTCCTTAAGTATCCCGGTTCTTCTCGTAAAGGCGATCAAACTCATCGGCAATAGAATAAAACACGTCGAACAAGGCCGGATCAAACTGGATCCCTTTTCTTTCCAGCATTTTTTCTATCGTAACCTGATGGGTAAAGGCGGGCTTGTAACTCCGTTCCATTCTGAGGGCGTCGTAGACATCGGCGATGGCAACAATACGGGCGGAAAGGGGGATCATGTCCTGTTCAAGCTGGAAGGGATACCCTGTGCCGTTCCACTTTTCATGGTGGCAGAGGGCTATCTCCTTGGCCATAGGGTTGGGATACGTGGACAGGATAAAGGCGCCGTTTTTGGTGTGTTCCTGCATCACCGTCCATTCCCAGTCTGAAAGGGGGCCCTCCTTGTTCAGGATATCGTCGGGGGTACCGATTTTCCCCACATCATGCATGGACGCGAGAAACCCAATGTTGTCGATAAAATCCGCGTCTATGCGGTCATAACCGGGCCGGTTGTAGAGCTCTTCCGCAAGCCTGTGGGAATAGTGGTTTACCCTGATGATGTGCTTCCCCGTGTCGTTATCTTTGAGTTTCGAGGCTTCCAGGAGGCTCATGAAGACGCTGCGGAGGAGGCGTTTGTTCTCTTCCGTTACATCATCAAACATGACAACGAATTCCACAGGGTTTTTGGAGACCATATCCGTGGGGAAAAGGTATACCCGTGTTTCAACGGTTATCGTTTCACGGGATTTAACCCGGGCTATGCCTTTCCAGGAGTAGCCGTTTTTGCCGGTTACTACGGTGTCCCGTATATCCCTCAGATCATGCTGGGTGAAGGATCGGCTGAAGGCGTCAATGAACGTGGTTCCTTCCAGTTTGAAGAATCCGGTAAACAAGTTCTCGCAGGCTTTATTGGAGCTGATGATCTTGAGGGTATCGTTGATGAATAAAACCGGGAAAATGCTGTTAATGAAGGGATTAAACCCAAGATTATTCTCGACAGTATTGTTGCGGTCAACACATTCAAGAGAAAACTCCTCCGGATCATCCGGTTCTTCCAGATCATCCAGTTCTTCCAGCGTTTCCAACTCGTCATCTTCAAAAAAATCCAAATTGTTACCCACACCGTTCATTATCTTTATTGATCCCATAGCGCACCAATTCCGCGTCACTTTTCCGTAAATAGAGCGGGCCGGATGATGCCTGATCAGCATTATTAAGTATACGGTATTCCCGGGAAATTTCCAGCAATTCCCGAATTCCGTCGTATTTTCCACCGGGATCAACGCTGATTTTCCGCCCGCCCCCCATGAGGCGGGAGAGTTCCGGAAACAGCATAGCGGCATCCGGCCCGGTAAGCAACAGGTCTCCGGGGATTTGGGCCGCAACGCCGGCAATGTCCGCAGCGCCGGCATCCATGTAATCGGTTACCCGGTCCCGGCCCCGGTACAGGGCGGTAAAATACCGGCGCTTTTTGGCGTCTATGATGGGGAACACCGGACCCGGCCAGAAGGAAAACCGGGCGGCCAGGCAGTCCAGCGTCGGTACCGACACTACCGGGATACCCAGGGCCAGGGAAAGCCCTTTGACCGCCGCATACCCTATTCTGAGGCCCGTAAAAGAGCCGGGTCCCTTCATGCAGGCTGCAAGGTCCACATCCCGTTTATCCAGGCCGGATATTCTCAGAAGGGCATCCATCAGAACCAGGAGGGCTTCCGAATGGGTGATTCCCGCGTCATGTTCGATAAACCATACGCCGTCTTCCGAAGAAACCGCCGCTTGAAGAACAGAAGTCGCCGCGGCAATGGCAAGAATAGTCATATTTTTATATCCGGAACCCCTATGGTGATTTTGCGCTCCCCTTCAGGAAGAATCTCAAATTTCACGATGACGGCTTCGGGGGGAATAGATTCCGGGATACGCTCGCTCCATTCAATTACCGAAACCCCTTTGCCGCCGATGATTTCTTCCCCGCCCAAGGCGATAAAATCATCATCTCCATTTAAGCGATAGGCGTCAATATGGTACAGGGGTATCTTGCCATCGTATTCAGAAACAATAGTATAGGTGGGACTGGTTACTTCTTCTTCTATGCCGAGGAAACGGGCTATACCTTTGGTGAAACAGGTTTTTCCCGCCCCTAATGTTCCCCGTAAGGCTACAACGCTTCCGGGCTTTAAAGATTCGGCAAGACGCTCTCCGGCAACACTGGTTTCTTCCGGGGAGGTGGAAATGGCGGTTGTTTCAGATAGGAAGCCCGCCGGAATTGTCCAGTTCATACAAAAAAGTCTTTATTTCCTTCATCAGAGGGATAAGAGGGTAATCCACCGGTTCGGCTAAGGTAACCAAAATATCCCGTGCGCCCGTTGGTTTTGTTTCTATCGTAAAATCAATGGCCCTTTCTACGTGTTTGTTCACTAATTCCAGTACCAAAATACCGGAAAAAAGCCTGCGATAATAAATAGGAACATCTTTTCTCTGAATGTCTTTAACTTGAAGAACCTTCATTACCAAATATCCAACTTTATAAAGAAACTATAACGGTTTTATACGCAAGAGGTCAATCCTCAGAATAATCAAAAACCGCGACCCCCACGGAACCGAAGATTCATACACCCTCCTCTCCTAAACCAGGGATGCAACAGACCGTTTCAGGGCGGCGTAGAAAGCCCGCAGCCGGGGCGCCAGTTCATATTCCGCCAAATCCCCCGCCAGGACCGCGTCTTTGTTTGAATACGCGAGCAGGAGTTCTTTTAGCGCGGCGTCGAATTCCGCAAGAAAGGTATGGATGGGAACCGAATCAACGGTATCAATGAACTCACCCTGGGATTGGAAAACAACGAAAAGCCGGAAAAGCTTTTCCGCGATGCTCGAAAAGAGGGACACGGTCTCGGCGGCCCGCCCGTCTTTTCCGGTCTGTATGTCTATAGGCAGTTCCTCCAGCCGTTCGCTTACCCCGGAAACCAGGCTTCCCAAACGGGTAAATTCCTCCGCCGGGTCCGCGATTTCCCGTATCCGCTCATCAATGAGGGAAGCAATCACCTGCGGGGAGGGTCCTCCGCCGGTCCCGCCGGTTTTGAAGAATTCGTCAAGGATGCCGCAGATGTCAGGCAGCTCCTCGGAAAGGAAACTTTTGGCGGAACTGTTTTTCCAGCCTTCCGCGGCGGCAGATAGGGCATCCGGACAGGAACCGGGACCGGTCAAAGCCGCAAGGTACCATTGGGCTTCGGTCAAGGCTTCCAGGGCAAGTTCCCGCCTGGTGCAGACCGTAAGGTCTATAAATTCTATCCCCGCCAAATCCCTTTCAAAGGCTGCGGGAATGGCGTTCCCGGAAATAGTCCGGCCGTCGATTTCAAGACCCTTTACCCGGAATTCAGAATTTTCAAGCCAGTTCTCTATCCCGGTAAGAACAGCCCCTAATGTTCTCTCTGATTCCAAGATAATGTCCGCAATTTCTCCGTTAATTCGTATGACCATACACTATCCTAAATAAATGCTCCGAAATATTAGCGGTTATTATCAGCCCTCTGGCTAAATTGATCGAGAGAAGTAGACATCTGTTCCATCCGGCTGTACGCCCCTTCCATCTGGGCATATTGGTTCTTGAGGCTTGCTTCTTTAGCGGCAAGCTGGCGATCCATAGTTTCTATGCGCCGGTTATCCTGGGCGATACGGGAATCAATGGCCCCTGTCTTGAGGGTAACGATCCCGCCGGTTTCCACATAGGGCTTGGCAAGCCGATCCAGCATATACGCCACGCCCGAATCAATAATCAGGTCTCCGTCGGTATCATAGCCGAAAAGCTGCTGAATGGCCGGCAGATGGGTCTCCAGGGCCGCGTCCAGGGCTTTCTCGTCTATCTCCAGATACCCCCGCAGACGGGAAGGGTCGTAGCCTGTCGTGGCCCCGGCCTTGCGTACATCGGTACCTATCCCTATCTGGGGCAGCATGGTTAAATCCCGTTCCAGAGAGGTTAGGTAGGAACCGGCAGCCACCCGCTGTAACCCGGTCTTAAGCTGGACCAGCGTGGATTCCCCTGAAAAGATGCCCAGCTTATTCCGCATTTCTTCCTGCTCTTCCGGTGAAAGATAAGAAAGTTCCTGGATAAGGCGTTCGTCATTCCGGGTTAAAATGTTCATCTCCGCCATAAGACGGTTATAGTTCCCCACGAGGGATATGATAGCCTCTTTTGCGGATTCCCGATCCGGGACTACCTCAATCTTTACGGGCCGCTCTGACGGAGCCTTTACGATAAGGGTAACCCCTGGTACAAGGTCGTCTATGGTATTGGAGGGTCTGGATATTTCTATGCCGTCCATGAAAATCACCGCGTCCTGGGCTGCGGAAATTAGCGAACCCTGGGCAACGGCAGCCGCCGTATCCTGGGCAACAGCAACCGCAGCAACCGCGTTTTCTTCGTCATCGGGAACGGAGATCACGATGTTTCGAACTGAGACATCCCTATGGGTATTCTGATTATTGAAATCTATGGAAACGATGGTTTTCTCTCCTGTCAATTCCGGCAGGGAGAAACGGTACGCCTGAAAAGTCTCCGAATCCTCTAAGGCAGGCAACTTCGCGGCGGAACCATCGGTGAATTTCAGGGCGATGACCTCCAGGTCGTCCACCTGGAAGGGGAGGGGAGGGGAATCGCCGGTTTCACTGCCTTCGGTTTCGGCGGCCAAGTCCCCATCGACCGCAACATCCGGCTCGGGGATATCTTGTTCGGAAAGAATTTCCGTGGCGGCTTCAAAGGCAAGGACAAGGTTTGGAGCTGTCCGCACCGCCGGGTCCAGGGGAATAGCCGCCTGTCCTCCGGCATACACTTTTAGCGTATCCCCCGACACTTCCGCCGACTGCCCGTCGGTTATAAGAGTTTCTCCAGTAAGGGCGATGTTCCGGGGGAGATCCTTGGGCTGTTCAACCGGCCGTTCAATCATCCCCGCCGAAAGGGGCAAATTTTCCGCCGCTCCTGAAAAAACAAGGCGGTTTTCCGCGCCGGTTACCTTAGACTCGATAAGCAGGGATTTGGACCCCCGCTGAATCGGGATGACGCTGGCTTGTATCTTGTCCCGGCCCCGCCGGTTCAGGGCATCGGCAAATTCCCGCAGAGACCCCCCGCGGAAATTCAGGGACACCTCATCCTTTCCCACCGTAAACGTGTAACTGCCGGCTTCTACCCGGTAGTTATCTTCCAGAGGCTGGGACAGAAACCTGTCCGCCTGAGCCGTCTGTTTGACGGTAAAATCCCGCGTCTGGTTCACCGCTTCCCTGGTAGCGGTTCCGATGAGTACGGATTCATCCCCGGAAGTAACAATCCGGTCATTGAAGGGATTCTGAAAAGAGACAAAGGATCGCGCGCTCTCCCTGAGAGCGGACACTTTTCTGCCGAGTTCCTGCCAGTATGTTTTTTGCGCTTGTAAAGTCTCAATACCTTTTCCAACCCGTTCCCGCGGAATCCTTTCGATCCGCATCAGGCCTTCGACGAGATTTTCACTATTAAACCGGCTTTTTACCCCCGGCATGTAGACATCGGACATCTCCGTTTACTCTTTCCTCAAGGCGCCCGTTAACCGTGATTTTCCGCGTAAAGCGCCAAAAGCGTCCTGGGCAAAAAATCTACAAAGCGCTACAGAGTCCATGCGGCCTAAACTTGCTCATCAAATAGAAAACCAATAGCTTCCTTGAGACTGGCATGAAGCCGCCGAAGCTCTTCGGGCGGCAATATCTTAATCACCTTATCGGTTTCAGGATCAATTACCTTGACGATAACTTCATGAGACTCCTGATCCACATGAAATTTAAGCTCCCGGTTAAAAACCAGACTCAGGCGTTCTAAATCCTTCGCAACAGACAGGATATTCGCGGCATACCGCGTTTCGTTATTGTTTCCCGGCAGGGATGCCGTAAATTTCTCAAAGGCCGCCGCCTTTACTTCCGCCGCGCGAATCCGCGCTTGCAAGGCTGATCTCCGGTCCTGCTGAAGTTCCTGTTGTGAACTCACGGATACCCCGTTTCCGGGAATGGCTAGCTGTATACTCATACTGTACTTCCCTGTACACAAAGTCCTGACATCCTTGATTCCAGGACATGTTTTTTATTAAATCCCCGGTCTAAGAGCCTGTTGCATTTGTGGATTTTTTGCATATTCATGCAAAAAATCCCGATTAACGGGGCTCTTTTGGAGCCCGCAAAATATAAATATGCAATTTATTGCATATTTATACTATTTTATGCGCAAAGCGCAACAGGCTCTAAAACCAGGAACAACCGTCTAAAAAAAGGATGGAGAAGGGCGCGAACTTCTCCATCCTGCGCTTCAAAAGACAACGTCCGGAAGTCTCTTGATACGTTTTGTAAAATTTTACCTCAAGCTTTCAGAAAGCCCTCACGTTAACCGAGAAGCTGAAGCACCGACTGAGTCCGGGTATTCGCCTGAGCCAGCATCGCATTTCCGGCCTGGGAAAGGATTTGGTTTTTGGTGTAACTGACCATTTCCGTAGCCATATCCGCATCCCGAATCCGGGATTCCGCAGCTTGCAAGTTCTCCGCGGCAATGGAAACGCCCTGAGCGGCCATTTCGAACCGGTTTTGGAACGCGCCTAAATCAGCCCGCTGCTTGGAAATCTGCTGTAAAGCCGCATCAAGGGTACCGATTGCCACATTTGCGGACTCGGCGGTAGAAATAGAAACAACCCCCTGCTCTCCCGCGCTCAAACCCAAAGCCTGAGCGGTCATCGTGCCAATACAGACCTGTTCGTTCTGATCGATATTAGCCCCAACCTGGAGCGACATAGTCCTGGTTCCCTCTTGGGCAAAAGCGCCGGTCAAAAGGTTCATACCGTTAAATTGAGCATGGCTCGCGATACGGTTGATTTCATCGACCAACTGGGAAACCTCAACCTGAATCTGCATACGATCCTCATCGGTATAGATACCGTTGGCGGACTGTACCGACAGCTCCCGTAAACGATGCAAAATATCCTGAGTCTCCTGAAGATAGCCTTCAGTCGTCTGGATAAAGGATACGCCGTTTTGGATGTTGCGCTCGGCCTGATTCAACCCCCGTATCTGGCCCCTCATTTTTTCAGAGACCGCGAGTCCGGAAGCGTCATCGCCGGCCCGGTTAATCCGCAAGCCGGAAGACAACTTCTCCATGTTTTTCGTTACATCAGCTTGCGTTAGCCCAAGACTGCGATTTGCATATAGGGCGCTCATGTTGTGATTAATAATCATAATAACCCTCCTTGCGTTAATAACCCCGGCTATCCGTCGCCGGGGCCGACCCGCACGATAGGGTTCCCTCGGAAAGGCGCTCGCGCCGCTCCTCCTTCAGGTCCCCATGTGCGAAACGGATCGATTATCGGACGGCGGCCTTAAGCTTTTTTCAAGCTCACGTCCGCCCTCCGATAACCGGTTCCTTCCGCCGTGCGTCTACGCTCATGCTTCCATGAACGCGCTCACGCGAGGGTTTTTGTCAAAGATCACGGTAAGAATCCTCCACAGTATACTCTGAAGGATTCTTACCCAAGGGCCGCAGTTCCTAATACCCTCCTCTAAATATACTACGTTATTGGAGAAGTTGCAAGACCGACTGGGTCCTCTGGTTAGCCTGGGCCAGCATAGCCGTCCCTGACTGAGACAGTATCTGGTCCCGGGTGTAGGCAACTATTTGGTTCGCCATGTCGGTATCCCTGATCCGGGATTCCGCCGCCTGAAGGTTCTCGGCGCTGATATCAATCCCCTTAACCGCATGTTCCATCCGGTTTTGATAGGCTCCCAGGTCCGCCCGTTGCTTGTTGATGATTCTGATGGCCGAATCCAGGGTTCCTATGGCCCGGTTGGCGTCTTCCGGACTTTCCAGGCTGACGAACGTGTCATTCCCCGCGTCCCGGATACCCAGCCCTTTGGAGGTCATGGTCCCTATGAATATCTGTTCCCGCTGGTCCATATTGGCCCCCACATGGAACCACATAGAAGCCACGATCTCGTTGTCGCCGTTTCCCCGGGCAAAGCGGCCGGTCAGCATGTTCATACCGTTAAACTGGGCATGGCTGGCAATACGGTCGATTTCGTCTACCAACTGGGATACTTCCACCTGAATGTACATACGATCTTCTTCAGCGTAGATACCGTTGGCTGACTGTACGGCCAATTCCCGGATACGCTGGATGATGTCCCCGGTTTCCTGAAGGTAACCTTCGCTCGTCTGAATGAAGGAAATGCCGTTGGACACATTGGCGGAAGCCTGGTTCAAGCCCCGGATCTGGCTCCGCATCTTTTCGGAGACCGCAAGCCCGGAGGCATCGTCCCCCGCCCGGTTTATCCGTAAACCGGAGGACAGCTTCTCCATGTCTTTGGTAAGAGTCCCTTGGGTAAGCTGCAGGGACCTGTCGGCGAACATAGCGCTCAGGTTGTGGTTGATGATCATATCATCCTCCTTGATAATATCGGCCAAGGCATCCTTGCCTTGGATTGGCCGCTTCCTTCCCACAAAATCATGCCGCACATAAGGTTCCGCGTTGGAAAGAAACTTAACCAAATACAATATCGGCAGGGCTTACTATAAACTTTAGAGTATCCGTGAAAAAAACAGAATATTTGCCACAATTTACAACGTACAACAATCCCAAATTTTGGAGGTGAGTTGCAAAGACCGCGCTAAAGCCGCATACAAGGAACCCTCCTGAAACCCAGAGCGCAGCTTCCCCACCTGGCGCTTCCGCAAATCGCTATTGAGCGACAAACTCCGCTCCCCGTTCCTCTTTCACCGTAAGGGAAGAAAGGGAAAGGTACAAATAGGGGAAGCCGTCCTCCTCGTAGGATTTCAGGACCCCTGCGGCTTCCACCCAGGCATCCTCTTCGGGATAGGAAGACTCCGGGGCGTCCTCCTCGTCCCGGGACTCCCGGTCCCAGGCCACCTCAAACCCGGCGCTCCCGTCATTGCCGCAGCAGCCGGGTCCGTACCGGATCACAAAGCAGTAGGAAACGCCGTAGTCTGTTGAGTCATAGGATTTGAACAGCCCCTCCAGCTTGATGGTCTTTCCCATGTAGTCTTCCGGGTTAAGGTAGACGTCGTTGGTTTGGGCAATGAACATCTTTTCTTTTATTTCGACAACAGCCCCCGCGTCGCCGACGGCTTTTCCGCTGCCCTGGACATCGGCCTCCGCCGTCTCCGCGGAATCCTGGCCGCCCGTATCCGATAGCGCTACCGCTCTGGTACCGGCGGAATTGCGTTGAACCGCTGTGCCGGGACCGCCAATACCGCAGCCGGTCAGGACGGCGGCAAGCAACAGGGCGGAAAAAACACTGGGCGCAGGACGCGCTAATTGTACCGCGTTTCTATCGGGTTTCATTTCGTTTACTCCGTTTAATCAGGGCTATGCCCCAAAAAATAAAGAAAGCCAGGATGTTGCAAAGTACCACGCTGGCTCCGGTCGGCGCGGCGTAGATGTAAGAAACCACTACGCCGATGAAGAAACAACTCACCGAAACCAGGGCGGAACTGAGGGTTACCGTTTTGAACCGTTTGCAGATCCGCATGGAGGTGAGGGCGGGAAAGATGATGAGGCTTGATATGAGCATAGCCCCCATCATCCTCATCCCCAGAACTATGGTAATGGCGGTAAGAAAGGCGATGAGCATAGCGTAGAGTCCGGTTTTTGTACCCGTCGCCTTGGCGAAGTTCTCATCAAAGGTAACCGCGAAGATCCTGTTGTAGCAGAGTACAAAGAGGGTCAATACCGTCACGGAAAGAATGACGCTCAGGGTAACGTCGTTTTTGCTCATGGCCAGGATGCTGCCGAAAAGATAGTTGCATACGTCGGTATTCATCCCGGTGGTTACGGAGATCACCACGACCCCTATGGCCAGGGCCCCAGAGGAAATCATGGCGATGGCGGCGTCCCCTCGAATCTTGTGGTTCTCGCTCAGTCTGAGGAGGAAGAAGGCCGCAGCCACCACAATGGGAATAGAGACCGTGAGGGGCGCGGCGTTCATGGCTGTGGCGAGGGCCAGGGTTCCGAACCCCACATGGGAAAGGCCGTCTCCTATCATGGAGTAGCGTTTCAGAACCAGGCTGACCCCGAGGAGGCTGGCGCACAGGGATACCAGAAACCCGACGACCACCGCCCTGACGAGAAAAGTATAAGAAAACATTTCCTGGAGCACGTCAATCATTTTTATTGTCTCCTAAAAAATTCTTACCCGCCTGAGATTTTTTGTAATCCTCAGGTTTCCCAAAGAAGAGCTGTTCGTTTTTCAGATGGAGTATACAGGAGGCGTACCGCATGGCGCTCCCCAGGTCATGGGAAACCATGATGACGGTAACGCCCGCCTCCCGGTTTATCTGTTCAACAAGGCGGTAGAGTTCCGGGGTAACAAGGGGATCAAGACCCGCCGCCGGCTCGTCCAGGATGAGGAGCCGGGAACCGGCGCAGAGGGACCGAGCCAGAAGCGCCCGCCGTTGCTGCCCGCCTGAAAGCTCCCGGAAACACCGGTTTCGCAGTTCCCCTATTCCCAGGCGGGCCAGGTTTTCTTCCGCCGCCTGTTTGTCCCGCCGGGTGTAAAAGGGATGAAAAGCCCGCTTTCCCAGCCGCCCCGAAAGGACCACTTCGTAGACTCCGGCGGGAAAATCCCGCCGGTTCGCCATTTGTTGAGGGAGATACCCAATTTCCCGGGAGCTAAGGCCTCCCTCCAGGGTTATAGTCCCGGCGCCGGGCTTCTTCAACCCCAGAATCCCCCGGATAAGGGTACTTTTCCCGGAACCGTTTTCCCCTATGACCCACAGGTAATCCCCTTCTTCTACCGTAAACGTAACATCCCTGAGTACGGTATTTCCCTCGTAGGCAAATGAAACATTCCGGCACGTGAGGAGGGTCATCGTCCTGATCCCTCTATAATACTTCGGGGGGACCAAGGCCCCTGGGTCCTTTGGACCCTTGTCCTTTGGACCCTTAGCGGGGCGTTACGGGGACAGCGGAGGACCGAAGGGCCGGAACGAGGGGTCGGACGTGCGAAACAATTCCGCGGCTTCCCCTTCCTTAACAGAGAATAGCCTCTAGCAGCCTGTTGCACTTGTAGGTTTTTGCGGTACAAAGTACCGCTATCGGGCTCTTTTGGCAGTTTGCAGGGTAAAAAATCGCCGGTTAGGCGATTTTTTGGGATTTTATGCGCGAGGCGCGACAAACTGCTCGCGTTAAATGTTAAATTGCTGTTCCAATCAAAGGCTTCCATAAAAAGATGATTCTAATATATATTGTTTTAATGTATATTGACAAGATTATCTGATATAGCTATAGTGAGAGAGACAGTCGGAGATTCAGTTAAAAAGGGTCGGTCGAACGGCCCTTTTTTTATAATGGAAAGGCGGAGTAATGCGGTACACCCCACGGGAAGCGGATCCGGTATTTGACTCCCTGGAAACGGTAGTCCGGGGATTGGGGATGACCTTGATAGAATTGGTCGTGTCCGAACACCGGGGGAACGTGCAGATTCGGGCGGTAGTGGACAAAATCGGGCCTGTGGGGACCGATGATTGTTCCCGGGTCCATCGGGCCATCGCGCCCCGGTTGGAGCTGGCTTTTCCCGGCAGGGACCTCTACCTGGAGGTATCTTCCCCCGGGATAAACCGCCTTATCAAAAACGGAGCGGAATTTCAGTTCTACCTGGGCCGGGGGATCCGGTGTTACCGGACTGATATTTCTGATTGGACCGGAGGTATTCTTCTGGCTGCTGATTCCGGAGGGATAACCCTCAAAGGAAAAGACGGCGCGGTCTTATTGCCGTACGGGATTATAGCTAAAGCGCGGTTAGAGGATGTCGCGTTGCCGGAAAGCGGCGTTTGACCGATTCTATCCGGGTAAATGGACCGGGGTAGAATGCCGCGCCGGAAACATAATAAAAAGCTTACAGGAGGTTTATTCTCGTGGCTACAAATATGTCGGAGGCAATTAACCAGTTGATTCAGGATCGGGGTATTCCCGAAGATCTGATTCTGCGGACCATAGAAAACACCCTCTTGGCGGCGTATAAGCGCCGGTTTGGAAACGCGGATAACGCCACGGTCCGGTTCAGCGATGACAACCGGGAGGTTTCGATCTACGCTCAGAAGAAAATTGTGGACGGAGTGTATGATCCGGTATCAGAGATAGACCTGGAAGACGCCCGGGAACTTAACCCCGACGCCGAAATTGGGGATGAACTCCTCATTGAGGTGGATCCTAAGGATTTTGACCGGATTTCCGTACAAAGCGCCAAGCAGACCGCCCATCAGTCTATCAGGGAGATACAGAAGGACAGCCTCTATTCGGAATACAAGGATAAAGTCGGGGAGATTATCATCGGGTATTATCAGCGGGAGCGGAACGGGACCATTTATGTGGACCTGGGGAAGCTGGAGGGGATACTTCCTAAAAAATACCAGTCTCCTCGGGAAAGCTACCATGTCAATGACCGCATTAAGGCCCTTATTATAGAAGTGAATAAAGTCCCTTCTGGATTCCAGATCGTCCTTTCCCGGGCCCATACGGAATTTGTCCGGGCCATTTTTGAGCTTGAAGTGCCGGAAGTCTACGATAAGACCGTGGAGATCTATAAAATAGTCCGGGAGCCGGGATACCGCACCAAGCTTGCGGTTTATTCTAACCGGGACGATGTTGACCCTGTGGGGGCCTGCGTGGGCCTTAAAGGGGTGCGTATTCAGGCGGTCATACGGGAGTTGGAAGGGGAAAAAATCGACATTCTCAAATACGATCCGGATCCCCGGAAATTTATCAAAAACGCCCTTTCCCCGGCGGAAGTCCGGGATGTGATCGTCCTGGATGAGGCCAAACATCAGGCCCTGGCGGTGGTGGCCGAATCTCAGCTTTCGCTGGCCATAGGAAAACAGGGGCTTAACGTCAGGCTGGCGAACCGTCTTGCGGACTGGAACATTGACGTCAAGACCGACGCCCAGTTTGCGGAAATGGACATTGCCAGCGAATCCCGGCGTGCGGTTTCGGAACTTTTTGGGGATGCCGAGGAGTATGGGGAAGAGATTTCCCGTATTTCGGAACTTCCCGGCGTGGATCCGGAAACGGCCGCGGTCCTGCGGGAAAACGGCATCGACTTTATCGAAGATTTCCTGGAGCTTCAGGATGACGCGATATCCGGTCTCAAAGGGGTTACGGTGGAGCGGTTGGATATCCTGCGTAAGCTTATTGAAGAGTATGTAGAGATCGTGGAAGAAGATGAGGAAGAAGAAGAAAAAGCTCCCGCCGAAGCGGAAGTACCGGTGGGCGGCGGGGAAGCCGGTGGGGCGGCGGCTGAGGAAAGCGCCGAGGCCGAAGCGGAAGAATATGAATGTCCCGAATGCGGCGCGAAGATTAACCCCTCTATGGCCAGTTGTCCTAACTGTGGAGTCGGGCTTAGTTTTGAATACGAGGAAGAATAAGGAATTTCGAGAAATCGAAGTATTTAAAGGTGGATCATGGCTGAGGAATTAGATAACGCTCAAAAACCCAAGGTAGAACTCATTAAGCGGCAGAAACACGAGCGGGAAGCTCAGGGGGGAAAAGCAGTTTCTTCCCCAAATACGGTCAAGAAGGTGATCGTTGTAAAAAAGAAACCCGTGCCTGTGCCTGCCGTTCCCGTGCCGGAGCCGGTAAAAAAGACTCAGCCCAAGATCGTAGTCGCTGCCAAGCACGGAAATCCCGAAGCGGACCTCTCTGTCGAAGCGGCGGCCCCCATCAGAGAACAGGAAAGCGTTCCACATCCGCCCCCTCCTCCGGTATCTGAGAAACCCGCTCCCGTCGTTCCTTCCGATGTCCGGAAAGACGGGAGGCCCATCGTTGCCAAAAGCCCTACGGGTGAGTTGCAGGTAGTTTCCCTTCCCGTTGCCCGGCGTCCTACCGGCGCGGCGGGTAAGGTGGGAGGCCGCTTTGTAGGACCCCGTCCTCCGAGGGACGAGGCCGGTTCTAATCGCGGTGAACGCAACGACCGCAGTGGTCCCCCCCTTACCCCGCGTCCATCCGGCACGCCCGGCAGAGTAGGGGGCAGGCCTGGGGGAAACCGTCCCGGCGGCGGTGAAGGGCAGGGGAACCGGGGTGGTTCCCCTTTTATCCCGCGTCCCTACGGGGGACCGGGAGGTCCCCGGCCAGGGGGAGGCCCTAGGCCCGGCGGCAGGTTCGGAGGCGGCGCTCCCGGGGGCGGCCGGCCCGGTGGTTTCGCGCCCCGTACCGGTCCCGGCGGCGGTTTCACGGGTCCCCGCACCGGTCCCGGCGGTGGTTTCGCGGGTCCCCGCACCGGCTTCAGACCGGGAATGCCCCGGGGGCCGGGAAGCGCGCCTCCTGCGGGGGTTCCGCCTCTTGACGGAAAAGGTCCCGTTAAAAAGACCTTTAAGCCGAAAAAAGCGGCGTACCTGCGTAAGGAACAGGAGATGGAGGAGAAACTCCTCCAGACCAAGAAAAAGATCGCGAATGTAACCAACCCGGTTCCCAGGTCCATTGACATCATGGAAGTGGTGTCCATATCCGAGTTGGCCAAGAAGATGAATCTTAAAGCGTCGGACCTTATCCATAAGCTGATGGCTATGGGGATGATGGTTACGATAAACCAGCAAATTGATGCGGATACCGCCACGCTTCTGGCAGCCGAATATGGGGCGGATGTTAAAATCATCAGTCTCTACGATGAAACGGTTATCGCTACCGAAGCTGATGACGATACCACTAAGGTCATGCGGCCTCCGGTGGTAACCGTGATGGGGCATGTCGATCATGGCAAGACCAAGCTGCTGGATGCCATACGGAGTTCCGATGTCGTGGCCGGGGAATTTGGCGGCATTACCCAGCATATAGGGGCGTACATGGTGGACACTCCTCATGGGAAGATCACGTTCCTGGACACCCCCGGCCATGAGGCTTTTACCCGGATGCGCGCCCGGGGCGCTCAGGTTACGGATATCGTGGTCCTGGTCGTTGCCGCCGATGACGGGGTCATGCCTCAAACCATAGAGGCTATCAATCACGCCAAGGAAGCGGGAGTGCCCATCATCGCGGCAGTGAACAAGATGGATAAGCCCGAGGCCAATCCTGACCGGGTCAAGAGTCAGCTTTCCGATCTGGGACTTATGCCTGAAGAATGGGGCGGGCAGACCATGTTCGTGGAAGTTTCGGCCCTTAGAAAAGAAAATATAGGCAAACTCATAGAGGCCATCCTTCTGGAGGCGGAAATTCTTGACCTTAAAGCCAATTACGACTTTAAGGCCGAAGGCAAGATTCTGGAAGCCCGGATAGACCATGGCCGGGGCATCGTCGCTACCGTTTTGGTCGAGCGGGGTACCCTCAGGATAGGCGATTCTTTTGTGGCCGGAATCTGGCCCGGCAAGGTCCGGGCCCTCTTCAACGATAAGGGCGAAAAGGTTACCGAAGCGACTCCCGCCATGCCGGTGGAGGTGCTGGGCTTTGAAGGCGGCCCCAACGCCGGGGAGCCCCTTCAGGTGGTGGATGACGAAAAAGTGGCCCGGAGCGTTTCCGCAAAACGGCAGGAACTCAAGCGTTTTGAGGATGCCAAGAACGTCAAGAAGATCACCCTGGATAACCTGAGGGATACGATTAACGAGGGAGCTATTCAGGAACTCAAGGTCATCATCAAGAGCGATGTCCAGGGTTCCGCCGAAGCCCTCCGTTCCAGTCTTGAAAAGCTTTCCACGAATGAAGTCAGGCTCCACGTCATTCAGGCCCTCCCCGGCGCCATCAACGAAGGGGATGTGGACCTGGCCATCGCCTCCAACGCCATCATCATAGGGTTCAACGTGCGCCCGGTTCCCAAGGCCAAGCTTCTGGCGGAGCAGGAGAAGGTTGATATACGCAAGTACAACGTCATCTATAAGGCGGTGGAAGAGATACAGTTGGCCATGGAAGGGATGCTCAAGCCGGATACCAAGGAAGAAGTCATTGCCCAGGTGGAAGTCCGGAATATCTTCAAGGTGCCTAAGGTTGGAACAGTCGCCGGTTGTTATGTTCTTTCGGGGACGATTAAACGGAACGCCAGCGTTAACGTCATCCGGGAAGGTATCGTCATCCATACGGGGAAGATCGCCTCGCTTAGGCGTTTCAAGGACGATGTTAAGGAAGTAGCCGCAGGTTACGAATGCGGCATGGGTCTTGAGGATTTCGATGACATCCGGATCAACGATCAGTTTGAAGTCTTTGAGATTGTTGAAGTGGCGCGGAAATTAAACTAGGCCGGAAACATGGGTGAATACAGGCTGGAACGGGTGGGACGTCTCATTCAGGAAAAGATAGGCGCCCTCATCGTGGAAGGGCGGATCAAAGACCCCAGGGTGGATACCTTTCTTTCGATTACCAGGGTCAGTGTATCCCGGGACCTCGTCTATGCCGACGTTTATGTATCCAGCTTCAAGACCCCCGAAGGGCTTGCCAAGGGGGTCGCGGGTTTGCAAAACGCCGCCGGTTTTATCCAGTCCCAACTCGCCAAAGAGGTCAGGCTGCGGCAGACTCCGCATCTCAGGTTTTTTGAGGATTCGGGAATACGGGAGGGGTTTGATCTGATAAAAAAGATTGAAGGGTTATCCCATCATGAAGAACCTTCCGGTAGTGATGGCGCAATTAATCAGGAGAACGCATCCGGACATGAAGGCCGGTGAAAACTCAAAGGGAGATTCCGGTTTTATTCTATTAAATAAAAAAACCGGGATTACCTCGTTTCAGGCTTTGAACGACGTAAAAAAGGCCTTTTCCACCGGGAAGGTCGGTCATGCGGGAACCCTTGACAAATTCGCCTCCGGCCTGCTCCTGGTCCTTATCGGACGGGCGGTGAAGCTTACCCCCTGGGTTTCCGGATGCGACAAGGAGTACGAGGGAACCATACGGTTCGGGATGGAAACCGACACCCTGGATCCCGAGGGAGTCCCGGTGGCGGAAGCGCCGATTCCGGATCGGGGAACCCTGGAAGCGGCGTTTCCCCGGTTCATGGGGCCTATACTCCAGGCGCCCCCCGCGTATTCGGCGGTCCATGTTGACGGGAAGCGGGCCTACGCCCTTGCCCGCTCGGGGACGCCGGTAGAAATGCGGGAACGGCCTGTCGTGATTCACGCCCTGCGCCTCCTTTCCTTCGAGCCTCCTCTGGCCCATATCCGGGTACGCTGTTCCAAGGGGACCTATATCCGCTCTCTGGCCCGGGACCTGGCCCTTGCCGCGGGTTCCCGGGGATACCTTGCCGCCCTGACGCGGACCGGGATTGCGGGATTCTCTCTTGCCGGGGCGGTGGATGGCCCGGACCGCTCAAGCCTCCGGCCCATTACGCCGGAGGTGTTTGCCGCCCTGGGCATACCCTGCGTGGAGGCGGCGGACGGCGCGGTTCCCGGCCTCCGTCAGGGGAAGCCGCTGGCCCCTCTTTTAGCGAACGGGGCGTTGCGGTTTTTTTCTGCTGGGGCGGACGGATCCCCGAACCACGCGGGGGTGTTTGACAAAAACGGGAATTTAATCGCGGTCGTCGAACAAAAAGACAGGGGCCTGTGGGGTTATGGGTATGTCTATGCAGGTCCTTGAATGGTCCCGGTTTATCCGGGGGGCTCTGAAAGACGAAATGCCCGGTTCGGAACAGGGGACCGCCGTTACCATCGGGGTTTTTGACGGCATACACCGGGGTCATCGGGCGCTTATTGAGCGGATAGTTGGGAAGCGCCCGTCTCTGATTCCCCTAGTGGTTACCTTTAGGCAAAGCCCTAAAGCGGCCCTAAAAAAGCCGGGATGGACCGGAGATCTTCTGAGCCTTAACCGAAAACTTGCCTTTTTTGAGAATCTGGGGGTGGAAGCGGTTATTCTGATTGACTTTTCTCTGAATTTCAGTAAAATAACCGGTAAGGAATTTATTGATCTCCTTATCCGGTGGGGAAATCCGTTATTTATACTGGTAGGCGCCGGGTTTCGTTGCGGATACCAAATGGATACCGACGCCGCAGGGATCAAAGCTCTGGTGAAAGGGACGGAGATTTCCGTTGAAGTGGCGGACCCGGTTTTGGACGGGCTTCATGCGGTAAGTTCCAGCCGGATCCGGTCCGCGATTGCCGAAGGGGATCTTGTCCGGGCCGCCCGTCTTTTGGGCCGGAATGTTGAAATTGATGTCAGCGGAATGACCGTGAGTTTCCGGCCGGGAGGGTTGTTTTATCATACCGTTTCCCAACGCCGGATAACCCCTGCGCCGGGCCGGTACAGCGTGGCGCTTCATGGGGGGGATGCCGGACCGGGGATAAAAACCGATGTTTCTGTCGAAAAAGAAGGCGTTTTTGTTCCCCTTTCGGTTAACGCGGAATGGATCGAGTTTTTAAGAGCCGATCATTAAGCAGGCGGTCTTTATGTGGTTTTTGAGGAGTGTAATTATATGGCATTAAGCAAGGAAGAAGCGGCTTCCCTCGTGTCCAAGTTCGGTAAAAACGAAAAAGATACCGGTGCATCGGAAGTTCAGGTTGCGTTGTTGACCGAGCGGATTAATCAGCTTACGGGACATTGCAAACAATTCAAAAAAGATAAGTCCAGCCAGCGGGGGCTTTTGATCCTGGTAGGCAAGCGGCGCCGTATTTTGAAGTATTTGCAACGGACGAATTTGGAAAAATACCGGGCGCTTATCAAGGAATTGGGGCTCCGCAAGTAAACGGGTAAAGCCGGTTACGGATCCGCGCGGAAATACCGCGGTCAAAGAGGGTATTTTCTTATCGCGTCGAATCCGAGGTTTGCGGCGATGAGAATAAAATGTGCGGCGTTTTATTCTTGCGCGGGTCCTAATCCGCCGGTTTAACCGGACGCAGCGCCCGGAACCGGCCAAAAAGCAGGAGGCTGGCGCCGGGTTTTTTTTGTATTTCCGGCGTGATGCGCCGGGGATATTCAATTCAAATTTATTGTGGAAAAGGAACTATGGTTCAAAGAGTAACACTTCAAATCGCCGGTAAGGAGCTTATCCTTGAGACCGGCAGGATTGCAAAACAGGCTAATGGGGCGGTGTTTGCCCAATACGCGGGTTCTGCGGTAATTGCGACGGTTTGTTCGTCATCGGAAGCGGTGGAGGGCCTGGATTACGTCCCCTTAACGGTGGACTACAACGAAAAATACTATGCCGCCGGAAAGATCCCCGGCGGATTCATCAAACGGGAAAGCCGCCCCAAGGACAAGGAAATTCTCGTGTCCCGGCTTATAGACCGGCCCATGCGGCCCCTGTTTGAAAAGAGCTTTGGCCGGGAAATACAGGTGGTCCCGACGACGGTTTCCGCCGATCAGGTGAATCCCCCGGACATTGTGGCTATTGCCGCCGCCTCTGCGGCGGTTCACCTTTCGGACATCCCCTTCAACGGTCCCATCGCGGGGGTGCGTATCTGCGCTTTGGGGGATGAACTGGTGGTGAATCCCACTTATGAGGAGATCGAGCGATCCTCTCTGGAAATCGTGGTGGCTGGGACCAAAGACGGCATCACCATGGTGGAAGGGGGCGCTTCGGAAGTCAGCGAAGATCTGATGATCGCCGCGCTGGAAAAAGCCCAGGGCGTCATCATTGAACTGTGCGCCCTCCAGGAAAAACTGCGGGAACTTGCGGGCAAAGAGAAACTCCCCTTGGCGGCAATCACCCTGACCCTGGAAAACAAAGACGCCATCCGTTCCGTTGCCTATCCCCGGCTTGAGTCCGCCTGTTTTGTCAAAGGCAAGATGCAGCGTCAAGAAGCCATACGCCAGGTTAAGGCGGATATTGCCGCCCAATACGAGGCGCAGCTTGCCGACGAGGTTCAGAAAAAGCTTTTCAACGCCCTTTTCGAAGAGATGGAGTACGAGATACTGCGTTCTTCCATCTTGAACAAGGGGCTGCGGGTAGACGGACGGGGAACCGAGGATATACGGGACATCACCTGTGAAATCGGCGTTCTCAACCGGGCCCACGGTTCCGCCCTCTTTACCCGGGGCGAGACCCAGGCTCTGGCGGTCGCCACCCTGGGGACTGTCTTTGACGAGCAGATTTTCGATGATATTGAGGGGGATAAACGGGAGAACTTCCTGCTTCACTACAACTTTCCCCCTTATTCGGTAGGCGAAGTCGGCCGTTTGGGTACGGGCCGCCGAGAGATAGGCCACGGAAACCTGGCCCGCCGATCATTGGAAGCCATGATCCCTTCCAAAGAAGAATTCCCCTATACTATACGGGTAGTTTCGGAGATCATGGAATCTAACGGCTCTTCTTCCATGGCGTCGGTATGCGGGGGTACCTTGTCCCTGCTTCATGCCGGGGTTCCCATGAAGAAGCCTGTGGCGGGCATAGCCATGGGGCTTGTTACCGAAGGGAAGGGCGGTCCGGGGGATAGGTACGCCGTGCTTTCGGACATCCTGGGTGAGGAAGATCACCTGGGCGACATGGACTTTAAGGTGGCTGGGACCGCCGACGGCATCACCGGCTTTCAGATGGATATTAAGATAGCCGGGGTAAGCCCCGAGGTGATGCGGAAAGCCCTGGATCAAGCCAAGCGCGGCAGGCTTCATATTCTTTCTATTATGAATAACACCATACGGAAGCCTACGGATCACATCAGTGAATACGCCCCCAAGATCGTAACCCTGCGGATAGACGTGGACAAGATAGGCGCCCTCATAGGCCCGGGGGGAAAGAACGTCAAGGCCCTCTGCGAGCAGTACAGCGTTACCATCAATACCGATAACGACGGGACCGTTACCATTTATGGGAAAAACACCAAGGACGCCGACGAGGCCAAGGCTGCGGTGTTAGGCATTGTTTCGGACCCGGAAGTGGGCAGAATCTACAACGGCGTCGTGCGGCGCATTATGGATTTCGGCGCTTTTGTGGAAATACTTCCCGGAAAAGAGGGATTAGTGCATATTTCTAAACTTTCCCGTCAGCGTGTCGCCGTTGTTACCGATATACTAAAGGAAGGGCAGGAGATACCGGTCAGGCTTCTGGAAATCGACAAGATGGGTCGGCTTAACCTATCCTATATCGACGCCGTTGATCCGGCGGGAGAGGGAACCGGCGGGGATCGCCGCTCCCGGAACGACAGACCCCGCCGCTAAGGGAGATTGAGAAAAGGGCTATGGAAAGCCAGGAAATTCCGCCGGTCAGGGTATACAAAAACGACCCGGATGCCCGCCTTCCGGAATACGCTACGGAAGGAGCCGCCGGGGCGGACCTGAAGGCCCGGCTTTCATCGCCGGTATGCGTCCCCCCCCTGGGCCGGGCGCGGATTCCTACGGGTTTGGTCCTGGAAATTCCGGCGGGATACGAAGGTCAGGTGCGGCCCCGGTCCGGGCTGGCCATCAGGCACGGGATTACGGTGCTGAATTCTCCCGGAACCATTGATTCGGATTATCGGGGAGAAGTCGCGGTTATCATAATCAACCTGGGGCAGGAGGCCTTTACCGTGAAGGACGGGGACCGTATTGCCCAGTTGGTTATTGCCCCGGTATGTGGGGCGGCCTTCTCGGAAGCCAAAGAGCTGTCGGACACAGACCGGGGCTCCGGGGGGTTTGGATCGACGGGAGTATGATGAGGGTTATTTCCCGGCGGCGTTTAAAAAACAACCGCGTTATTTCAGGTACCCTGTTCAGATATCTGCTGTCTGAAGCCTTGTTCTCCTTCCTGGTGGCTTTTCTCTTCTTCTTTTTCATTTTCTTTGTCAATCAACTGTTGCTCCTGGCCCAGGAAATTCTGGCCAAAAAAGTTCCGTTTTATCAGGTTGCCTTGCTGGTACTTTACGCCATACCCTCTATCATCGCCATGTCGGCTCCCTTCGCGGCCCTGGTAGGGATCCTCATGACCATAGGCCGGCTTACCTCGGATAATGAAGTTCTGGTCATGCTTTCATCGGGGCTTCCCTACCGTAATATTTTTATCCCTGCCCTAGTGGTAGGTATCCTCATTTCCATGCTTTCGTTTTATGCCAACGACGTCCTTCTGCCTATGGGAACCATTCAGTTTTCGCGGCTTTGGAGGCGGATCATGGCTTCTACCCCGGCGCTGGAACTGGAATCCAACTCGGTGAAGCGGTTTAAGGATACCGTGGTGGTTACGGGAAACGTGGAGGGGAACAGCATCAACGACGTCCTCATCCTGGATAGAACCAAGGACGGGGAGCGGCGGCTTATCATGGCCCGCAACGCTGAATTGCGGGATGCCGGCAGAGAGGGCTTGAGCCTGGACATGACCGGCGCCTTTATTCAGTCCTCCAAAGAAGTTTCCCGGCGGGATTACGATTACGCTTCGGCGACGTTTCTTCGTTATTGGGTTTCCCAGGAGGATATGATTCAGAATGTTTCTTCTATTACTCCAAGCCAGATGAGTTCCATTGATGTCCTTAAAGAGATCAGGGTGAAAGAAAAGGCCCTTGCCGAAAAAATAGATGAACGGTACAGAAAGGTGATGTCCCAGGGCCTAAGCCTGGAGGCAATACTTCGCCGGGGCCCCAACCGGGAGGCGTGGAACCGGCGGGCGAATCAGGCGGCGGCCTTTATACGGGAAGGCGAAATCGCACGGGACTTAAAAAAAGACCGGAGCCTTTCGATATACCGTTTGGAATTCTACAAAAAATTTTCGATACCCTTCGGCGCCCTTTCCTTTGTATTCCTGGCGGTTCCCCTGGGGTTGCTGGCAAAAAAGAGCGGCCAAACCGTTGGGTTCATCTTCGGCCTTATCATCGCGGGCGTGTACTGGGCCATGCTCCTGGGGGGGCAGACCATGGGAGTACGTCTTGGGTATTCTCCCTTTTGGTGTATGTGGCTTCCCAATATCCTGGCTGTTTCGATAGGCATTGTCATGTGCTTATTCAGGATACGGCGCTGATATGATTCTGGACCGGTATCTGGTTAGGCAGTTTATCCCCGTTTTTGTAGTCGTCGTCTCCATGTTCGTCATGCTCCTTTCCCTGATCGATCTTTTCTCTAACCTGTGGCGTTACCTGAATTATGAAGTGCCGCTCTCTCAGATCCTCCTGGTCTGTTATTATTACCTTCCCAAGAGCCTCTCTTACGCGACGCCGATTTCCCTTCTTTTTGCCGCAGCCTATACGCTGGGGGATCTCTATGCCCGGAATGAATTGACGTCGATTTTTTCTTCCGGAATCCCCTTTTGGCGGTTCAGTATTTCCCTGCTTGTTATCGGGGCGGTCGTTTCGGTTTTCGCGTTTTTTTTTCAGGACTATGTTGTTGTCCCCACATTTAAGAAAAAAAACGACTTAAACAGCCAGCTTTTGCACCAGCAGGTTACGGAAGATAATTCGGATATTGTCATTAAGGCCAGAAACGGCAAGCTCATCTATTCGGTTGATTATTTTGACGACGCGTCAACCAGCTTAAACGGCGTGAGCATTATTGAACAGAGCGAGACCGGGGAGTTTCTTTCCCTTATCCGGGCATCCCGGGCTATCTGGACCGGGGAATACTGGTCCTTCTCGAACGCCATTATTTACTCCTGGGAAGGCGAATTCTTGCGGGTTAAGACGATGGAGGCCGTCAACGCCTACCGGGAACATCCTGAAATTTTTAGAAGAAGGGCCGTGAAGGCCGAGGATCTTCCGGCAAGAGACGTGGCCGGCCTGGTCCGGGATTTGAGAAGCGCGGGATTGCCCTTTATCGGCGCCCTGGCGGATTATTACCACCGTTTTTCCTTTTCCGCCGTTTCCTTCGTGGTGATGATCCTGTCGATTTCCATGGGGGGAAGGTTCAAGAAGAATATCCTCCTTATGAGCCTTCTGGCGAGCCTGGTAACCACGGTAGTGTTTTATGTGATGGAGATGATCAGCATGATGATGGCCCGGCTGGGGTATATCCCCCCTATTGTGGGGGCCTGGTTCCCGATTCTATTCTTTAGCGCGGTGGGTATGCTGCTCCTGCAAAGCGCGAAAACCTGATGTGGATGTAACATGGCGGATTCTTTTTTTACCATAACCGGCGGCGATTCCCATTCCCATGCCAGAACCGGCGTTCTCGATCTTCCCCACGGCACGGTAACGACGCCGGTATTCATGCCGGTGGGAACCAACGGGACCGTCAAAGCCCTGCGGGTGGATGATCTTACGGAAATAGGCTTTGAAATCATACTTTCCAATACCTATCATCTTTACCTGCGTCCGGGCATGGAAGTCATGGCCGCTTCCGGGGGGCTCCACAACTTTATGCGCTGGAACCGGAACATCCTTACCGATTCCGGCGGCTTCCAGGTTTTTTCCCTGGCTCCTTTTCGTAAGATCCGGGACGAGGGGGTAAGCTTCCGTTCCCACATTGACGGATCGTATCACAACCTTAAACCCGAAGACATTGTGGCGGTTCAGGCGGTTTTGGGAAGCGACATTCAAATGCAGCTTGATGTATGCACTCCCTGGGGTATATCTTATAGAGAGGCCCGTGATGCCTTACGGATCACCGGGTTGTGGCTTGACCGGGCAAAAACGGCCTGGGAAGCGGAACGGGATCGGGGCTATAGGGGGAAACTCTTTGCCATAGTCCAGGGGAATTTCTTCAAAGACCTGCGGGAAGCCGCGTCCGCACAGGCGATCCGGGCCGACACCCCGGGCCTTGCCATAGGGGGCCTTTCGGTAGGGGAGACGGAGCCGGTTTTTTTGGAATACCTGGCCTATACGGCGGCCCTGCTTCCCTGGGAAAAACCCCGGTATGTCATGGGGATAGGAACGCCTGAGTACATCCTGGCGGCCATAGAATGGGGGATAGATATGTTTGACTGCGTGTTTCCCACCAGGACAGGCCGGAACGGCCATGTGTTTACCCGGCGGGGACCGGTAAGCCTAAAAAAAGCCGGAAACCGGCTTGATTTTCGGCCGATAGATGAAACATGTTCATGCAAGGTTTGTCGGGAATACAGCCGGGCCTACCTTCGCCATTTGTTTAAGACCCGGGAGATTCTGTGTTCCATGCTGGCCAGCTACCATAACCTGTATTTTCTCCATCAATTAATCACCGAGGCGCGGGAAGCTATAAACGCGGACCGCTTTATGGCCTTTAAGAAGTCCTTTCTCGATGAATATACCTGTTTGGGAGGTGAATCATAAAAAAGACGACCTTTTCCCTGCTTCTTTTGCTTTGTACCGGTCTTTTGTCCGGTCAGGATCTTCCCCCGTCCCCGCCCCGGGAACTCCCGGCCCTTCCGTCGGATGTAATGGACCGGCTTATTTCCGAAACGGCGGATGCCGAAGAACCGGCTGTCCCCGACGCGGCCTCCGCTCCCGCTACGGCATCCGAGCCTGAAACAGCGGCCATCGCTCCCGCCGCCGGCGCTGAAACGGAAGCTCCCGCACCCGCCGCCGCGGCTGATACCAAAACGGCGGCTCCGTCCCAGGATTCTCCCCGGTCCGGGCCTCCGGTCCCCGCACCGCCCGGTGTTCCTCCGGGACCCTATAGGCCGGCTTCCCAGAAAACAGTGGAAGAACAGCGGCTTGATACCATCAGACTCGGGACTGAAAACGAAATCGCCGCTCTTGTTCAGACCCTGAAAAGCGAAAACGCCGATTATCTGGACGAGGCCCTGATTGAATTGGTTAAGAACACCATGAACCGGAATATCCTTTCGGGGGTTTTTTCCTTTTTTGGCGAGCGGGAGCGGGCCGGCCTTGAAGACCGGGCGTTCCGGGCCTTGAAAGAATGGGACATGGAAGCTGCCGATACCGTCCTGACCGCGATAGATTACCTAGGAAAACTGAAGGTAGAAGCCGCCATAGACCCCTTAAAAGCGCTGCTGGACTCGGAGGAGCGGAGGTTCATGGCCGCCGCTTTCAGGAGCCTGGGACGCATAGGCGGCGGTGTTTCCGCCATCACTCCAACCGAAGCTGAAGGAATCGCCGAGTATCTTATTGATTATTATACCAACCGTAATCCGGGGGATGAAAACCGCCGGGACATTATTGTCGCCCTGGGAGAAACCGGTTCGCCTGCGGGGATAGCGTTTCTGTCGGAAATCGCCGAAAACACCGACGAGCGGGCCCCCCTCCGCATGGCAGCTCTGGAAGCTCTCTCCAAAATCAAGGATCCCGCCGGGCTTGACGCTGTTCTGGCAGGGGTGGCTTCCCAGGACCCTAATGTCCGGGCCGCCGCAGTAGGCGCGTTGGGTCCCTTTGAAAGTCCGGAAGTAACCGCCGCTATTCTCGAAGCGTTCCGGGATTCTTTCTACCGGACCCGCATAGGCGCTGCGCGGGCTGCGGGGACGCGGAAACTGGAAGCGGCTGTCCCGTATCTTACCTACCGGGCTGAACGGGACGATGTTCCCCAGGTAAAAGACGAGGCGGTTAAGGCCCTGGGAGCCATAGGAACCCGCGAAGCCGAGACCGTACTGGCTTCTTTCTTTGAGGAGCGGAAAAATTCGGACCGGTTGCGTATCCTCGCGGCTGAGATGCTCATGAAGGATCATGCCGAAACCTATGCGGAAAAACTGGTCGCCGAAATGGACGATGCCAAGGGGAGAAACCAGACCGCCCTCTACAACGGGTTTCTCCGGGCGATAGGTTCCGCCAAAGCGCCGTCCCTGGAGGCCGTTACCCGGCGTTTCTTTGCTTCAGGCGGGGCAATCGAAAAGTCCTACGCCTTGGATATGATGGCGAACAACGAATTCCGGGGGCTCATAGAGGAAGTCCGGGCCCTGACAGACCCCAAAAACGGGAACCTTTCCCATAAAGCCCAGGTTACCCTGGAAAAACTGGATCCTTCCGCAAAGGCGGACGGGGGCCAAAAACCCGATACGGAGTCGTAATTAGGCTGAATGTTGGTGAGCAACAAAGGATGATAATGTACGTCCCACACTTCAAAGAGGTTTCTCCCCTCCAAAAGGTGAAATAACGCCTTACCGTGCCAAGCGCCAATCCTTTGTATCACCATCGAAAAATGAAATCCGCATAAATATACGAAATGCCTCATTTCGATGAGGCAGCGCGAGGTATTGACATAAAAAATTGATTTCTGGTATAGTATCCCTATTGATTGCGGCTGTCGTATAACGGCTATTACCCCAGCCTTCCAAGCTGGAGACGAGGGTTCGACTCCCTTCAGCCGCTAATGATGGCGAGTTTCCTAAGTTTTTATAACATACGGAATTAAGAAAAACTGACCGGACTGCAATTTTCAAAATCCCCCGAACAAAATGGCATCGTGCGACAGGCTCCTGGGGAGGCTTACGTAACGGTACGTATTTTAGTCAACAACCCTTGAATACCCCGAAAGATCGTACGTGATGGTGAATTGAGGCAGGTACTCTATGCCGGTACTCACCGTGGCTTTCCCGGTAAACCGGTAGTGTATGTCCCGCAAGGCCGCTATCTGATTCAGCAGATCCCGGCTCATGTTGGTAAAATTCATCACCAGAAAGATATCCGTCTCCGCCGAGCTTTCCGGGGGAACGGTCAGGATGTCTTCCCGGACTCCATCCGCCCAGAGCCGTCCAGCGTTGTACAGCTCATAGTTAAAGGCGGAAAGCTCTACCGGGAAACTATTGGGGTTGTCAATCTTCAGGCTGATCTTAAACCGGGTATTGATGAGTTCCGCCTTCTGTACGGCGATTGCGGTGATCCGCACCTCCGGTTCCCGAACCGGGGGGAACGCAGCCGCCGCCGAGACGGGAATTGTTATCTCTTCGCCGGAGGCATAGGCAAAAACGATGTCTACGGTCAACTCCGCTTCTCCCTCCGGGCCCGGCAAATCCGGAAACATCTCCGCCGCCAGAGGGGTTTCCAGCCGTAGCGGATAGGTCCCCGAAGAACCGGCCGCCAGTGTTCCCCCCTCCATGCTCAGATCCCCTTCCCCGTTCCGTTCAACGCCGTTCACCGCTATCTTCCAGGCCGCTGCCCGGACATGGGCCGCCTCGGCCCGAGGGTTATCCGCTTCCAGGAGGAACGCAAGAGAGAGGCTGCCCGGGGTAACCGCCTTTAGACGGTCAAAGGTAAGCCCGGCGGCGGGGTCATCCTGGGGAGCAGATGGGGGAACTCTCGAAGAAACCGGGCGCGTTTCCGGGAGAGGCGGCGCCTTGGTTACGCATGATGATAGAAGCAACAAAAAGAAAGAACACCACAAAAAGGACGCCTGGCATCGTATTGAGTTCATCGGTTTATTATTATCGGCACGGCGCTTCCAAATAAAGAGATGGTATTCAAACGGTTGAAGTCGTTATTTTGCTATACTGAGGTACCGTCAAGGTTAGCAGTTTATGCGTGAAGCGCAACAGGCTCCTAGAGACCACGGCGCGGGCGGTTTTACGGGGAATTGTTGCCTGCGGCGCTTTATGAAAAGGTATAACCTCTTGCTTTTCGAGGCCCTAACCTCGTACTATCCTGTAATATGAAAATCTGGTTCGCCTCCGGCAATCTCCATAAAAAGCAAGAAGCCGCCGCCCTGTTCCCGGGTTGGGATATAAAACTCCCCGGCGAAGCGGGATTCCCCTTTGATCCCGAAGAGACTGGCTCCACCTTCCTGGAAAACGCCCTGCTTAAAGCCCGGACCCTTTACCGGCAACTGGCGGGCGGGCTTGGCGGGCTGGTACTTGCGGATGACTCAGGAATCTGCGTGGATGCCCTGGGAGGGCGGCCGGGGATATACTCGGCGCGGTATGCGGGCAGGGACGGCGCGGGGCGGCCGGGGAGGAAAAAACCGGAAGCCTCAGAGCGGAACGCCCTGTTGTTGGAAGAGTTGGGGGACAATCCCAACCGCAAGGCCCGGTTCGTCTGCGCCATGGTCCTTCTGTGGGACGAAAACCGTTTCCTGGCGGTCCAGGAAACCCTGGAAGGGGAACTGGTCCGTCCCGGCGAAGGCCGGGGGGCTGGCGGCTTCGGCTACGACCCCATCTTCTACCTGCCGAACCGGGGGATCACGGTGGCGGAATTGTCCGAGGCGGAGAAAAACCGGATCAGCCACCGGGGAAAGGCGGCGCGGCTCATCGCGGGACGTTTGGAGGGAAGGTAGGCTGCCATAAAGTAGGCAGAAGAAAGAACCGGCTGCCCAAGGTGGAGTAGGTGGGTCATGGCGTTTTCCGTGCGGTTAAGACAATCCAGTATCAACTGACCAAAGAAAGGGAAGCCAATTTTTCCTTCCCTATTGAAATAGGTTTCTTCGTTGCCATTGGCTAAAAATACATGCCCGCCGCCCGCTCCTTTAATACCGATGTTCATATACGTGCGCTGTTCAATAAAACCTTTCTGTTCTGATCCGCATAGTTTCAAAAATTTTTATTTCATTTGCCATACTTTCATTTTCTATTTCCCAAACACGTTTGTCAAATACTATACCTGTTCTATCCCTTGCACGGGTCATCGCGGAACGTATGAAACTGCGTGGTTACGGTTGATTTACCATCCCCGTGAATAACACTTGATTCCCCCCGTCAGTGGTACGGTCGTGTAATATAAATACGAATGGCTTGTTGCAGATCATTTCAAAAGGCTTTGGCGGCGGTTCATCAGGCCAGCCTATTGCATCTATCATAAGGATTGTTACTGCGGCGGCGGTCGTCCCTTTTTC